>JALVPS010000332.1 GCA_027031685.1 Gammaproteobacteria bacterium
CCCGCCTGACGGTCCATTGCGGCAAGCGCTGGCAGCAGCGCCATTACCAAAACGACCGTTACCGAAGGCGCTTGCTCTGTCTCAAGGACACCTTCCAACGGGAATTGGAACAGGCCGCACAACGGCACGGCGACAGCAAGACCGGCCGCAGCTGCCGCAAGTTGCTGGGCGACCTTCCCCGGTTCTGGACCTTTCTCAATCACCCCGGCGTGCCGATGACCAACAACCTGGCCGAGCGGGCGCTGCGCCCCTATGTCATCTGGCGCAAGACGAGCTTTTTCAGTCAATCCCACCGCGGCGACTGCTTCCGGCCCATGATCCTGTCGGTGGTTGAAACCTGCAAGCGGCTCAGGATCGGCGTCTACCAGACCCTGCGGACCATCTGTGCCCAGGGCATGCAACAGGGAGAGGTCACCTTCCGGCTGCCAATCCCCGAAAATCAGCCCTTGACAGCGGGAAGGCCGTGAACGGTTACCCCAGCGGTCCCGGCCCACATCCCGGCGGCACCACTCGGCATACTCCGCCTCCCATGCTCGCTTCAGGCGGCCGATCACCGAGGCCGACAGCCCCTTCGCCTCTTCACCCACCAGCACCTCCAGCGCCGCCTGCATCTGCCCCGTGGCCACCCCCTTCAGGTACAGCCACGGCAGGGCCGCCTCCACGCGCCGCGCCTTGCGCACATACGGCGGCACCAGCGCCGAGCGAAACACCACCGCCTCTCCCGTCCGGCTGCGCACCTTCGGCACCTTCACCGCCACCGGACCCACCCCCGTCAGGATCTCCCGCTCCGGCAGGTACCCGTTGCGCACTACCGCCTTCCGGCCCCCTTCGTCCACTTGCCCCTCGTACCGCCCCAGCAGCTCGGCCAGCTCCGCCTCGATGGCCTGCTCGATCAGCCGCCGCGCACCGCGTCGCAACAGCTCCGTCAGCGGGTCCTCAACCATCCCTGGCTTGCGAAATTCAACTACGCTATCTTTGCCCATGGTGGCGTACCTCCTCTGCTGTTCAATCAGTTTCGACCATCCGATTCCAGCAGGGTACGCCGCCTCTCTCAATCCCTCCGTACACCACTTTCGAGCATAGCTCGCCTGGGTCGGAACTGCGCCGAGCAGGCCGGCGGCGCACAAGGTGGCGCCCAACCCGATTTTTACGAGGGGTTCTTTACACGGCGGTGTCTCCTCGGGGGTATTGGTATGGGAATTACGGCTTGATCAGGATGTAGCCCTGGCCGACGAGATCAATGATGCGCACAACGCCGGCCGAGACGCGCACGGCGACGGGATTGAGCTTGGGCGGGTGACCTAGTTTTTTGCTCATGTTGCGGATGGTGTTGCCGCAGGCGGAAAAACGCACGCCGCCGTTGTCGATCAGGTTCTTGATGCGACCGGCATTGGCGTTGTCGGCGAACAGCAGGCGCAGGCCGGGGCCGAAGGCCACGATTTCAATATCGACCTTGTCCGGACCGTAGTGTTTGAGCAGGTTGTTGGCCACATTGAGGACCAAGGTCTGCTTGAAGGGGTCGCGGTCCGATATCTGCAGGACCACGCGTTTTTCGGCAAAGGGCTTGGGGTGCTCGCCGGCTGTGGCGGGCAAGGTGCTGGCCAGCAGGGTGCAGACAATGAGCAGGCTCAGCCAGTTTTCCAGGCGTCGCATCGTCTTCTCCTCCTGATGGTGGAGCGTTGGTGGGGGGCAGCAGTGGCCGCCTTTGGGAAAGAAGACGCGCCCGCCGGAAAATTTATTCCTTTGTCGCTGTCTTGCATCCAGAACGTCGGCTGTTGCGTATTTCATCCAGGCAGGTCGCCGCGGGGCGCCTGTTCCAGGCAATCACGGCATATACCAGAGGAGAGGATCACGATGAGCCCGATTCACAAGACCAGTGGGGTGGCCGCGGCCACCCTGGCCGCCGCCCTGTTGATCAGCGGCTGCGAGACCATGGCCGGCAGCGGCGGCGCCGGTAGCGACGCGGCCCAGGCCAAGGTGCACTGTTACGGCGTCAACGCCTGCAAGGGGCAGACCGCCTGTGCCACGGCCACCAACGCTTGCAAGGGCCAGAACGCCTGCAAGGGCAAGGGCTGGCTGCCCATGACCAGGGACGAGTGCGTCGCCAAGGGCGGCACGGTAGAGAGCTGAGCCGTCGGGTGGTCCGGGCGGCGTGGCTGCCCGGACCACCGTTTCCCGCGGCATCCGCGGCAGGAGGGCACGCCATGACGCCTCCCCACCAGGCGCGGCCGATGCTGGGCTACGGGCTGGGCCTGCGCAAGGAGCACTACACGGACATCCTGGCCGGCGACCCGCCGGTGGACTGGTTCGAGCTGCTCACCGAGAACTATCTGGTGCCCGGCGGTAAGCCGCTCCATTTCCTGGATCGCATCAGCGAGCGCTACCCTGTGGTATTGCACGGGGTGTCGCTGTCCATCGGCGGCAGCGACCCGCTCGATTTCGACTATCTGTGTCAGGTGAAGGCCCTGGCTGCGCGATGCGGCGCGCGCTGGATCTCCGATCATCTGTGCTGGACCGGCCTGGACGGCATCAACGCCCACGACCTGCTGCCGCTGCCCTACAGCGAGGCGGCTGTGCGCCACGTGGTGACGCGGGTGCGGCAGGTGCAGGACTTTCTGGGCCATCGCATCCTGCTGGAGAACGTCTCCACCTACCTGGAATTCGACGTGGGCGAGCTCACCGAGTGGGAATTCGTCCGCGCCGTGGCCGAGGAGGCCGACTGCCTGCTGCTGCTGGACGTGAACAATATCCACGTCAGCGCCGTCAACCACGGCTTCGACCCGCTGGCCTACCTGGACGGCATCCCCGCCGAGCGGGTGTGGCAGGTCCACCTGGCCGGCCATAGCGACTACGGCCACTACCTCATCGACACCCACGACGCGGCCATCGTGCCCGCCGTGTGGGCCCTGTACCGGGCCGCGCTGCGCCGCGTCGGGCCGGTGTCGGCCATGATCGAGCGGGACGACAACATCCCGCGGCTGGACGAGCTGCTGGCCGAGCTGGCAAGGCTGCGGGCCATCGGCGAGGCGGAGCGCGCCCGTGCCGCGTGAGCCGGACCTGCGCGACCTGCAGGCCGCCTTCATGGCCTGGCTGCGCCACGGCGACCCGGCCGTGACCCCCTGGGTGCGGGAGACGGCCAGCGTGGACCGCGCCACCCGCCTGGCCATCTACGCCAACGCCTACCGCGCCCGGCTGGCCGAGGCCCTGGCCGACAACTACCCGGCCCTGCACACCCTGCTGGGCGACGAGCGCTTCGACGCCCTGTGCCGCCAGTACCTCGATGCCGCCCCCTCGCGCACCCGCTCCATCCGCTGGTTCGGCGACGGCCTGGCCGACTTCCTGCGGCAGGCGCCGGACTACCGCTTCCAGCCCGTGCTGGCCGAGATGGCCCGCTTCGAATGGGCCCTGCGCGCCGCCTTCGACGCCGCCGACGACCCGCCCCTCGCCGCCGGGGACCTGCGCCGCCTGCCGCCGCCGCGGTGGCCGGAACTGGTGCTGCGCCCGGTGGCCGCCCTGGCGCGGCTTGACTTCGCCCACAACGTGCCCGCCCTGTGGCAGGCCATCGACCAGGGCGCCGACCCCATCCCCGTCGAGCGCAGCCCGTCCCCCGTGCCCTGGGTGGTGTGGCGCCACGACGGGCGCATCCTGTTCCGCTCGCTGGCGGCCGACGAGGCCGGGGCGCTGGATGCGCTGTGCGCGGGGCAGACTTTTACCGAGCTGTGCGCTGGCCTGGGCGAGGGCCGCGACGCGGCGGCCGCCGCCCAACGCGCTGCTGCGCTGCTGCTGGGCTGGGTGGGGGAGGGCATGCTGGCCGCCCTGGACTGAACGCCCAGCGCGGCCGCCCGGCGGCCGGGGCCGGTCCGGCCGCTCTGCTATCATCGGCCCATGCCCGACAAGCCCCGCATCAACCAGCGCCAGGCCATCGCCCGCACCCGCCTGTTCCAGGTGGAGGCGTTGGATATCACCTTCGCCAACGGCACCCGCGTCAACTACGAGCGGCTGGTCACCTCCGGCCACGGCGCGGTCATCGTCGTCCCCCTGCGCGACCCGCGCACTGCCCTGCTCATCCGCGAATACGCCGCCGGCACCGAGCGCTACGAGCTGGCCCTGCCCAAGGGGCGCATGGAGGCCGGCGAGACGCCCGAGCAGGCCGCCAACCGGGAGATGATGGAGGAGATCGGCCACGCCGCGCGCCGCCTCACCTGCCTCACCGACGTGTCACTGGCGCCCGGCTACATGAGCCACCGCACGCACATGGTGCTGGCCGAGGACCTCTACCCGCAGCGGGCCACCGGCGACGAGCCGGAGCCCATCGAGGTAGTGCCCTGGCCGCTGGACCGCCTGCTGGAGCTGGCCCTGCGCGACGACTGCACGGAGGCGCGCAGCATCGCCGCCCTCTATATGGCACGCGATTATCTGCAACAAAGGAACCCCGCATGACTACTGCCGACCCCGCCCGCCTGGCGGCCCTGTTGGCCGACTGCCGCGTCATCGCGCAGGCCGCCGGCGAGGAGATCATGGCCGTCTACCGTACCGCCTTCACCGTGGACCACAAGGCCGATCGCAGCCCGCTCACCGAGGCCGACCTGCGCGCCCACCGCCTCATCGCCGCCCGCCTGGCCGAGCTCACGCCGCACTGGCCGCTGCTGTCCGAGGAAGGCGCCGACCTGCCCTACGCCGAGCGTCGCCAGTGGCGCACCTACTGGCTGGTGGACCCCCTGGACGGCACGCGCGAGTTCGTCAAGCGCAACGACGAATTCACCGTCAACATCGCCCTCGTTCACGACCACGAGCCGGTGCTGGGCGTGGTGCACGCCCCGGCGCTGGGCCGCATGTGCTATGCGGCGCGCGGCGTGGGCGCCTTCCAGCGCCGCGACGGGGGCGAAGAGCAGCCCCTGGCCTGCCGCGAGCTGCCCGCCGACGAGCTGGTGGTGGCCGGCAGCCGCTCCCACGGCAAGGCCGCCCTGGCCACGTTCATGGCCCGCCTCGGCCCCCACCAGGTGATCTCCATGGGCAGCTCCCTCAAGTTCTGCCTGGTGGCCGAGGGGCGCGCCGACCTCTACCCGCGCCTCGGCCCCACCAGCGAGTGGGACACCGCCGCCGCCCAGTGCGTGGTGGAGACCGCCGGCGGCCACGTCACCGACCTGGACATGCGCCCGCTGCGCTACAACACCCGCGACTCGCTGCTCAACCCCTGCTTCTTCGCCTTCGGGCGCACCTGGCGCGACTGGTCCGCCCTGCTGCCCGAGCCGCGCCCCGACGCCTGCTGACCCCATGACCACAACGAGGAGGTCCGACCCATGCGCCGACTGCTCTCTGTACTCGTCTCCCTCAGCCTGCTCTTCGGCACTGGCCTGCAGCCAGTGCGGGCGGCCCTGGTCTCCACCGAGGCCGCCCTGGCCGGCGCGCCCTTGCCGCCGCGGGTGGACGCCACCCTGCAACGGGCCGACGTGCAGGCCCGCCTGCAGCAGCTGGGCGTGAGCCCCGAGCTGGCCCGCCAGCGCATCGCCCGTCTCAGTGACGCCGAGCTGGCCCGCCTCGACCAGCTGCCCGCCGGGGCCGGCGTCATCGAGGTGGTCGGGCTGGTGTTCATTGTGCTGATCATCCTGGAGCTGGTGGGCGTCACCGACATATTCACCCGCATCTGAGCCAGTGGTGATGCGGCCGGCCCTGCTGCTGGCCCTGCTGCTGGCCCTGCTCCTGGCCGGCTGTGCCGGCGTCCCACCCGCGCCGGAGGGGCCAGACGTGGAGTTGGCCGCGGTGCCCTTCTTCCCCCAGCAGCGCTACCAGTGCGGCCCGGCCGCCCTGGCCACCGTGCTGCGGCACGCGGGCCGGCCGGTCACTCCCGGCGCGCTGGTGTCCGAGGTGTGGCTGCCGGAACGGCGGGGCAGCCTGCAGCTGGAGCTGGTGGCGGCCGTGCGCAGCCGCGGCCTGGTGCCCTATCGCCCGCCGCCGCGGCTGGACGCCCTGCTGGCCGAGCTGCGCGCCGGCCGGCCCGTGCTGGTGTTGCTCAACCTCGGCCTGCGCGCCGCCCCGGTCTGGCACTACGCGGTGGTGGTCGGCTATCAGACGGACCCGCCGCGCCTGATCCTGCGTTCCGGCACCACCCGGCGGCAGGCGGTGCCCCTGCGCCGCTTCCGCCGCCAATGGGGGCTGGCCGGCCGCTGGGCGCTGGTGGTGCTGCCGCCCGACCGGCTGCCGGCCGGCGACGATCCGGCCGGCTACCTGCGCGCCGTGGCCGGGCTGGAGGCCACCGGCCAGGAGACGGCCGCCGCCCGCGCCTACCGCAGCGCCCTGCGCCGCTGGCCGGACCAACCGCCCGCCTGGCTGGGGCTGGGCAATCTGGCCGCCACCGCGGGCCGGTGGGCGGAGGCCGCCGATCACTACCGGCGCGCCCTCGCCCTGCGCCCCGGCTGGCCGCCGGCCGTCAACAACCTGGCCGAGGCCGAGGCACGCCTCGGCCGGCGCGGCGCCGCCCTGCGCCTTCTGGACGCCGCCCTGGCCCGGCCCGATCTCGCCCCGCGCTGGCGGGCCGTGCTGCGCCGCACGCGGGCCGAAGTGGCCGAGCCGGCCGCGCCCTGACGGGCTCGGGGCCGGGCCCGCGTCCGGCGCGTGGCCGCTCAGTCCGGGCAGAGGGTGATCTGCGCCGCGCCGCTGGCCGGGTCCAGGCTCAGCTCGATCTCGCAGGACTCGGTCAGGGTGTCCACCGGGGTGGGGTCGTCGGCGCAGCTGCAGCCGGCGATGACGCTGGTGTAGAACAGCCGGGCGCGCAGCCACAGGCGGTCGCCGCGCCGTTCGCGCCGCAGCGGCACCACCGACAGCGGCGCATCCAGGGCGTAGTTGCCGTGCCGCAGCCCGGCCTGCAGCGGCAGGGCCGGCTGGCCCAGCGCGGCCAGGCGCGCCGCCAGCACGGTGTCGAAGTCGGGGCGGTCCCAGGCGGCGACCAGTTCGGGCAGGTGCAGGGTGTCGGACATGGCGGGGCAGGTCAGGGGGCTCCCGCCGATTGTAGCGTCTGCCGCGCCTTGCGATTGGGCAAACCGGGGCCCCTGGCGTGGTGCTACACTGCCCATTCCCTTGCAGACATTGAGGAGTTTTCCATGAAGCGTGCTTTGCTGATCGGTGGGCTGTTGTGGCTGGGCGCCGGCCTGGCACAGGCGGGAGTAACGGTGGTGGATGCCTGGGTGCGGGTCATGCCGCCCGGAGCGCGCGCCAGCGCCGCCTTCATGACCCTGAAGAACAGCGACGACAGCCCCCACGCCCTGGTGAGGGCGCGCAGCGACGTGGCGCGCCTGGTGGAGCTGCACACCCACATCCACGACAACGGCGTGATGCGCATGCGGCCGGTCGAGCGCATCGACATCCCGGCCGGGGGCAGCGTGGCGCTCGAGCCCGGCGGCTACCACATCATGCTCATCGACCTGCAGCGGCCCATCAAGGCCGGCGACCACGTGGCCCTGGAGCTGGAACTGGACGACGGCACACGGCTCGCCGTGCAGGCCGAGGCGCGCAGTCCGCGGCGGGGCGCCATGCCGGCCATGCACCACGGACACGAGCACCACGAGGCCCACTGAAGCGGGGGCTTGAAACGGCCGCGACCCGTCCCCATCACCCATCAGCGCCGGCGGATGGCGGCGCCCTCCGCCGGCTTCCCATCCACGAAAAGGAGGCTGATCGATGACGGGTACTGCCTACAACAAGCATCCCAAGGCCGACACGCTGCTGCATCGCGCCAGCGACACCGGCTACCGCATCGGCTGGAAGCACAAGTACAACTTCCAGCGCGGTCACTTCGACGAGGAGATGACCTACGGCGAGGCCAAGAAAAAGGCCGAGGAATTGCAGAAGCAGGAACCGGACAAGGTCTTCTGGCCGGAAATCATTCACGCCTGATCTTTCCCCTTCCGGGCGGGCCCAGGTCCGCCCTTTCTTTTGCGCGGATGCCGGCGCGCCCGCCTTGCGCTATGTTTCCTGCAGGAGCGCATGCATCGGAGAGACAGCCATGAACGCACAGACGTTGTTGGACCAGCTGCTCCGCTCGGGCCGCGAGCTGGTCGAGCAGGGCCGGCAGCTGGCCGGCAGGGGCGAGCGGGCCCTGGAAGAGCGCCTCGGCGTGCCGGCCGAGGGGCCGGAGCGGCAGGCCATGCTGGACGGCATGAAGAAGGGCGCCCTGGCGGCCGGGGCGCTGGCCCTGCTGCTGGGCACCCGCGCCGGGCGGCGCCTGGGCGGCACGGCCCTCAGGCTGGGCAGCCTGGCGGCGGTGGGCGGGCTGGCCTGGAAGGCCTTTCAGGACTGGCAGCGCGGCCAGGGCGGGGCGGCACAGCCGGCCGGGACGCCCGTGCACCGGCTGGCGGGGCCGGCCTCCGAGCGGCGCAGCCGCCAGCTGCTGCGCGCCATGATCGCCGCCGCCAAGGCGGACGGCCACATCGACGCCGACGAGCTGGCCCGCATCCGCGAGCAGATCGACCGCCTCGGACTGGGCGGCGAGCTGACCCGGTTCATGCGTGACGAGGTGGCGCGGCCGCTGGATGTGCAGGCCGTGGCCGAGGGCGTGGAGGATCCGGAGAGCGCCGCGGAGGTGTACCTGGCCTCGCTGCTGGTCATCGACACCCAGAACGAGCAGGAGCGTCAGTACCTGGACCGGCTGGCAGACGCCCTGCACCTGCCGCCGGCGCTGCGCGAGCGGCTGGAGCGGCAGGTGGCCGAAGGCGCGGACTGAGACGGCCGGTCCGCCACCCGCGTATGCTGCCGCCGTTGCGCGCCCGCTGGGCCATGGCCAGACCCTGCGGGTGGGTGATAATGTCCACCTCATGCACGCGGGTCGCTACTGGTCGCAGGATTGGTTGGGCGCAATGCCCATTGACGGCCCGCGGTGAGCGGCCACCAGCCATGGGAGCACCCCCTTGAACACCGATCTGGTCATCTCCGCAGTCGGCCGAGACCGGCCCGGCATCGTCGAGCAGCTGGCGGAGGCCATCACCGCCACCGGCTGCAATATCGAACAGAGCCGCATGGCTCAGTTGGGTGGTGAATTCGCCATCATCTTGCGCGTCACGGGCACGGCGGAGGCCATCGCCTGCCTGGCCGAAGTCACGGACGAGATCGAAGAGGCCACCGGCCTCAGCCTGCTCACCCGCGCCAGCGAGGCGGCCCCCGCGCGCGAGGCGCTGCCCTGCCGGGTGGAGGTGGTGGCCATGGACCAGCCGGGCATCGTGCACGAGGTGACCGCCTTCTTCGCCCGGCGCGGCATCAACATCGCCGAACTGGCCACCGACACCTACGCCGCGCCCCACACCGGCACGCCCATGTTCTCCCTGGCCATGACCGTGCAGCTGCCGGCCGGCACCGCGCCCGGCAAGTTGCGCCAGGCCTTCCAGGCCTTCTGCGATGAGCAGGGCATCGACGGCACCCTGGAGGCGGTGCGGTGAGGCGGGGCCGTGGCGCGCGATGAGCGCCTGCCCCGCCCGGCGGCGGAAGGAGAGGGGCGCGCCGGCGCGGTGTGGCCGGGGCCCGACTACCAGCGCCAGGTGGCCGAGCTGCGCCGCCGCGTGGGGCAGGAGATCTACCTGGCCGAAGTGCGTGGTGACGACCTGCACCTGTCGGTCAGCTTCGCCCATCGGCCCTACCGCCTGCTGGCGGTGGTGGATTATCCGCTCCCCGACCCGGCGACCCATCTCTACCCCCATATGCTGGTGCTGGACGACGGCCGCGGCGTCAATCTGGGACGCATTGCCCGCGTCAGTCTGGAGCGGCCCTTCCAGCCCGCTCCCGAGCAGATCCTGTTTCAGGACGCGCGCCTGAACGAGGCCCTGTTGTCCTCGGAGCGCCGCCTGTCGCGCGAGCAGGTGCACCGCCTGTCGCGTGCCCACCTGGGGACGCTGCTGGGCCGGCCGCCGCCGCGCCGGCTGGAGGGGGAGGACTGAGCGGAGCGAAATAATGGCGCCCGGGGCGCCACGTTACGTCTGTGGAACAGATGGGACGTCAGCGCTTGGCGTGCTTGAAGGCCTCGTCGCAGGCCTTGCCGTACATGTTGTCCTCGGTGCGCTCCCAGGTCATGGCGTGCCAGTCCACCACCTTGTCCTGGTCGGTGAACAGCAGCAGGCTGCCGCAGGTGGGTGACTTCATGGGCACCATGTAGGTGTACTTGTTGCCTTCCTTGCGCATGGGGCCGGCGATGCCGTACTCCTGTTTGAGGAAGCTGTCCACTTGGGCGAGATTCTGGCCGTAGTACTTCTCGATGGAGCGGGCCAGCTTCAGGGCGAGGCCCTCGTCGGTGTCGGCCGTCGCCGTGGCCGCGCCGGTCAGGGCGGCGAGGAGCAGGGCGCTACCGAGGGCGATGTGGGAGACTGTCTTCATGGCGAGTGTCCTGTCTGAAATAAAAACTCTTTGGAAGTTAGAGGGATAGTCCAGTAATTGCAAGTGATGTTTGAATATGGACTGTTGCGTTGCCGTTGCCCCGGCGCAGGGGGGTGTCCCCTGCCGGGAGGCTATTCTGCGGCGCGCCGGCGCGGCTCCGCAAGGGAACCATCTGCCAAGCCCGGCGCAGTTCAACCCCTCCGGGGCAACCCATGACCTCCACCGCCGATTCCGACTTGCTCGCCGCCAGTGGCCTGCTCCAGCGCCTGCAGGCGACATGCCCGCGGCGCCTGCTGTGGCTGGCGTCGTTGCCCTGTCCCGCGCTGCCTGGCGTGGCGGTCACCACGCTGCCCCTGGCGGAGGCCAGGGCCGGGCTGGCCGGGCTGCCGCGCCAGTCGCTGGCCGTGCTGGTGGATCCCCTGGCCGCCCTGCCGCGGCGCGAGGCCGAGGCCCTGCTGGCGGCCCTGCGCGACCTGCACGCCGAGGCCCTGCTGCTGCTCACTCCGCTGCAGGCGGGAGCGGAAGCGGGCTGGAAGGTGGCCGATCTGCTGGCCCTGGGCCTGCGGCAAGTGGCCACCACGCGTCACGGGGGGCGCGACTGGTGGCTGTGCCACTTCAATCTGTACGACTACAAGGTCACGCCGGACTGGTTCAACCCGCGCTTCTGGGCCCATCCGGAGCGCTGGGACAAGGACTGGTGGTGAGGCGGCGCCGCGGCGCGGGCTTTTGGCGCGCCGCCGGCCGGCCGGTAGAATGGCGCGCCCGCGATCTGGAGGGAGGCACGGAAGATCATGCAACCGGATGAAATCAAGGCCCTCATCACGGCCGGCATCCCCGGCAGCCAGGTGACGGTCACCGGCGATGGCAGACATTTCGAGGCCACCGTGGTGAGCGACGCCTTCGAGGGGCTGTCCATGCTCAAGCAGCATCAGATGGTCTACCGGGTGCTCGACGAGCACATCGCCAGTGGGGCCATCCACGCCCTCAGCATCCGTTCCTACACGCCCGCCGCCTGGGCACGGGTGCGGGGTGGTGGCGAATAGCCGCCGCCCCGGCCGTCCGCCGAAGCAATCCTTCCCGCTGAACTTTTTGTCCATTCCCCCCTCTCAACGGGGGCATACGCTGCCATGCCATCAGGAATGGACAGGAATATAAGACGGATACTCCATCCCGCACACCCCGTGACACGCCGCTGGCTGGCCCTGGCGGCCCTGCTGTGGTTGTGGCCGGCCGTGCTGCTGGCCTTTGGTTACGACGACGTGGTGCGGCGCGCCGCCGCGCTGGCCGCGCGGCCCTATGAGCCGCCGCCGCAGGTGCCCGAGTTCCTGCGGCGGCTGGATTACGATGCCCATCGCGACATCCGCTTCCGCCCCGAACACAGCCTGTGGCGCCATCCCGGCACACACTTCGATGTGCAGCTGTTCCACCCCGGCGCGGTGTTCGACCGCCCCGTGCGCATCAATATCTACGACAGCACCGGCGTGCACCCGCTGCCCTTCCACAAGGACTGGTTCGACTATGGCCGCAGTGCCGCCCTGGTCGAACGCATCCCGGACGATCTGGGCTACGCCGGCTTCAAGGTCTACTACCCCCTCAATCGGCCGGACGTGCAGGACGAGGTGATCGCCTTCGCCGGTGCCAGTTATTTCCGCGCCGTGAGCGCCGGGGCCCGTTACGGCCTGTCGGCGCGCGGGCTGGCCATCGACACCGGCCTGGAGAGCGGCGAGGAGTTCCCCCTGTTCCGCGAGTTCTGGCTGGAGCGGCCCGGGCCGCGCGCCACGGTCATGGTGGTGTACGCGCTGCTGGACGGGCCGCGCGTCACGGGCGCCTACCGCTTCGTCATCCATCCTGGCCGCACCACCTGGGTGGACGTGCGCGCCACCCTGTTCCAGCGCGAGGCCGTAAAGGAACTGGGCATCGCCCCGCTCACCAGCATGTTCTGGTACGGCGAGGCCCATCCGCGCCCCGCCGCCGACTACCGCGACGAGGTGCACGACTCGGACGGCCTGTTCCTGGTGAACGGCAACGGCGAGCGCCTGTGGCGGCCGCTGGGCAACGAGCGGCGCCTGCGTCTGAGCCAGTTTCGGCAGGAGAACCCGCGCCTGTTCGGCCTGCTGCAGCGCGACCGCGACTTCGCCAGTTACCAGGACCTGGAGGCGCGCATGGAGCTGCGCCCCTCGGCCTGGGTGGAGCCGGTCGGTGACTGGGGGCGCGGCTATGTCAAGCTGACCGAGATCCCCACCCGCAACGAATTCAACGACAACATCGTCGCCTACTGGGTCATGGACCCCGCACCGCCGGTCGACCATCCCGTGGAGATCGCCTACCGCATCGGCTGGAGCTTGGACGAGCCGCTGGCCGATGCCGGCGGCCGTGTCGTCGGTACCCGCTTGGCGGACGGCCATGTAGAGGGCACGCGCCGCTTCCTGGTGGACTTCGCCGGCCCCGCCCTGGCCGCGCTGGACCCCGACGCCGAGGTGCAGGGCGTGGTGAGCGGCGACCGCAAGGTGGACATCGTGGAGCAGCACGTGACCCGCAACCCGGTCACCGGCGGTTGGCGCCTGTCCTTCGCCCTGCGTCCGCCCCGCAAGCGGCCGCTGGTGCTGCGCGCCTACCTGCGCCATGGCGACGACGTGGTGAGTGAGACCTGGACCTGGCTGATGGAGCCTGAATCATGAGCGAAACACCCGTACCCCGCGTGCATTACCCGCTGGCCTGTCACGCGCCGCCCGACCTGCTGGCCGAGGCGCGCCGTCTGGCCGCCCGCGGCGAGACCTGGCTGCGGGCGGCCGGTTGGCCGCCGGCGCAGGCCAGCCGGCGCGCCCGCGAGCTGGCGGCTGCGACCCTGGCGACGCCTCGCTGGCTGCGGGGCGAGGACCCTTGGCCGTGGCTGCTGGCGCGCCTGCAGGCAGAGCTGCAGGCCAGCCTGCCGCTGGTCGGGCGCGAGGCCCTGTATCCGCGCCCGCGTCGCTGCATGGCGCCACGGCCGGCCCCCGCCCGCTGGTGGCGGCGGCTGGCGCGTCGCCTCGGCGGCGGCCAACGCGGACTGGCCTCATGAGCGGCGATTGGCGCTGGCGCGCCTGGCGGCGCCGCGTGTTGCTGTTTGGGCTCACCGGGCTGCAGACCTGGGCCGCCGCGCGCACCTTCGCGCAGCTCCTGCCGGAGCGCGGCGCCAGTCCGCTGGAACAGGCCGTCGTGGCTCTGTTCGTGGTGCTGTTCGGCTGGATCTCACTGGGCTTCTGGACGGCGCTGGCCGGTTTTCTCGTGCACCTGCTCGGGCGCGGTCGCAGTGCCTTGGCGTCGCTGGTGGGGAACGTGTCCGGCGCACCGCTGGCGCCCACTGCCATCGTCATGCCCATCTGCAACGAGGATCCGGCGCGCGTGTTCGCTGGCCTGCGCGCCACCTATGATTCGCTGCGTGCCACCGGGCGGTTGGAACACTTCGAGTTCTTCATCCTCAGCGACACCGGCGACCCCGACCTGTGGGTGGAGGAGGAGCGCGCCCTAGCCGACTGGCTGGCCGCCGGCGGCGACGCGCGCCGCATCCACTACCGGCGGCGCGCCGTGCGCCTGCGCCGCAAGACCGGCAACATCGCCGACTTCTGCCGCCGCTGGGGGGCGCGCTTCCGCTACATGATCGTGTTCGACGCCGACAGCATGATGCGCGGCGAGACGCTGGTGCGCATGGTGCAGATCATGGAGCGCCGCCGCCGCATCGGCATCCTGCAGACCGCGCCGCGCACGGTGGGGCGTGAGTCGCTGTATGCGCGCATGCAGCAGTTCGCCAACCACGTGTACGGGCCGCTGTTTACCGCCGGCCTGGATTATTGGCAGATGGGCGATGGCTATTACTGGGGCCACAATGCCATCATCCGCCTGGCGCCCTTCATCGAGCACTGCGCCCTGGCGCGCCTGCCGGGGCGTGGCGCCCTGGCAGGTGAGGTGCTGAGCCACGACTTCGTGGAGGCGGCCTGGATGCGGGCCGCCGGCTGGGAGGTGTGGCTGGCCCACGACCTGCCGGGCAGCTATGAGGAGCCGCCGCCCACCCTGCTCGACGAGCTCAAGCGCGACCGGCGCTGGTCACAGGGCAATCTGCAGCACCTGCGTCTGCTGGCGCGCCCGGGCCTGACGCTCACCCACCGCATCATGTTTCTGTATGGCATGCTCGCCTACGGCGCCTCGCTGCTGTGGCTGGCCCTGCTGGCCCTGAGCTCCTGGGACATGCTGCGCCACGTGGACAGCGAGCCGCGCTTCTTCCCGGACCACTACACCCTGTATCCGGACTGGACGCCACTCACCACCGCCGAGCAGGCCTTGGCCCTGTTCTCCGCCACCGCCACCCTGCTGTTCCTGCCCAAGCTGCTGGGCTGGGCGCTGCGCGTGCTGCGTGGCGGCTGGCGCGACTGGGGTGGCCTGGGCGGGCTCACCGCGGGCGTGCTGCTGGAGACGCTGCTGTCGGCCCTGCTGGCGCCGGTGCGCATGCTGTTCCACAGCCGCTACGTCCTGCTGGCCCTGCTGGGACGCGCCGCCGGCTGGGGTGGCCAGCGCCGCGATGATGCCGAGACCGGCTGGGCGGAAGCCTTCCAGCGCCACGCTGCCGGCGTGCTGCTGGCCGCCGCCTGGCTGGAGGCCTTCTGGTGGTGGGGGCCGGACTATCTGCCGTGGATCAGTCCCGTAGCGGGGGCGTTGGTGGTGGCGCCGCTGCTGTCGGTGTCCACCAGCCGGGTGCGCTGGGGGCGCGCCCTGCGCCGGCTGGGCCTGTTCGTCATTCCCGCGGAGGCGCGTCCGGAGCAGCTGTTGCGGGACACCGTCCGCGCCACCGCGCGCCACGCCGCGCGGGTCGCCGGGCAGCGTTGGCGCGGCTTCGCGGCGGCCGTGCTCGATCCACGCCTGCACCTTGTGCACCTGGCCCGCCTGCCGCGCCGGCGTGTGACCCCGCCGGCCACGGCGGCCGCCCTGGAGGAACTGGTGGCGCGGACGCTGGCGGAAGGCCTCGAAGTGCTGGATGCCGCCGGGCGCGAGCTGCTGCTGCGCCACCGCGCGCCGCTGGCGCGGCTGCACACCGAGCTGTGGCGGCAGGGGGCGGCGGCGCGGGTGCGCTGGGCGCAGCGGCCGCCGGATGGGGAAGTGGCCGTGGTGGTGGACGCCGTCCGGCCGCTGGCTGCCTAGGCGGCCAGTCCCGTCGTGTCGGCCGGCGGTGCGTCCTTGCCCAGGAAGATGTCCTTGTAGGACACATATACCGAGGCGATGAGGGCCGGCATGACCACCAGCAGGCCCAGCCCCAGGGGGATGAGGCCCACCACGATCAGCACCAGCCCCACCAGACCGTACAGCAGGAAGGGCAGCACATTGCGCCAGCAACCGGTCAGACTGGCCTTCATGGCCGCCACCGCGCCCAGATCGTGGAACACCACCAAGGCGGGCGCGAACCACAGGGCCATCATGAGTGGCACGTACAGGGCCAGTACCACCAGCGCCGCCAGCAGTACGCCCGTCGCCATCATGCTGGCCGTGGCCTCGTCCGGGATGGCCCCTTGCTGGCCCGCCTGCATGAACGCGAACATGTCACCACCGCCGGTAAGCATGGCGATGAGGCCGCCCACGGCCAGGATGAGGAGGGAACCCAGCAGGTACAGCCCGCCCACGGCGGCCAGGCTGCCCGTATTGCGCTGAAACCCCTCGAACAAGTGGCCCACCTTCAGTGGCTGGCCGTTGTCCAGGGCGCGGCAGCCCAGCATGAGGCCGCCCATGAAGATGGGTGAGAGGAGATTCGCCACCAGCGAGACGAGGGGGATCATGCTCAGGATGAGCATGATGGCGAAGAAGATCACCGTGATAATGATCCAGATGAGGGGCGCGCGGCCGAAGTAGCGGAAGCCCTCAACGATCCAGCGCCAACCGGCGCCAATGCCGTTGCGGCGCGGCGGATCGAGCAGGGCGCTGTCACCACCCCCCTGGGGCGTAACGTCGGAGGCGGGCGGACGGTAGGGGTTGTCGGTCATGGTGGCGGGCTCCTTTGCTCGGTTGTTTATGGGGATGGCATCGGGGAGTGTAGCAGCCGCTGGCCTGGCGCGGCTCAGAAGCTGTAGCTCAGCCCGATGGACATGATAGGGGTGAGACCTAGCAGGTCGAGGCTGGGCGGCGTGCGTTTCGCGTTGTCGCGTGCGTCGAGTCTGGCTTCCCCCGAACCGGTGCTGCGGCGGATGCCCAGATCCAGGTTGAGGTCCAGCCGGTGCCGCGCATCTGGTACCCAGTGCAGGCCGAGGTAGGGGGTCAGGCCGGGATTGCTGAGATCACTCAGCAGATCGGCGTCCGGCGCGAGCGACAGGTGGTAGTGATCGCTGTAGGTGCCTTTGGCGGCCGGGGGCTGCCAGGCCAGGCCAGCATTGAAGCGCAGCGCCCCGTCGTGTGGTTGCCAGCCCCGTTCCAGACGCAGGGTGTAGCGGGTGCGCGGTGTATTGCTGGTGTACAGGTCGTCCTGCCAGCGGTGATTGAAGGGAAGGGCGCTGAAAGAGAATCGCTGGTAAAAGCGGCTGGCGGCCTCGAAGCCGCCCAGCAGACGGGCCGGATCGAAGTCAATAATGCCCTGGGCGAACGCGCCGGTGCCGGTGAGCAGTGTCGTCGCGCACAGCAGCAGGGTGTGGTGGAAATGTTGCAGTCTGCCCATGACCTCGTCGCATAAAAGACGTCCTCGGTGACGTTTTTTTACATTGATCTTGGGCGGCAGGACTGTCTATTGGTTCCCAATGTTTGCATTTTGCCACAATGGGCCGACGAACGGATGGAGTCGTGGGCCGACCGGCGCCCGCGGGCGGGTGGGGCAGGCAGCTCATTCGTCTGCGGCGGGGGTGTCGTGCAGGCCCTTCTGGCTGCTGAACCAGGCGGCCAGATCCTTCAGGTCCTGCTCGCTCAGGTTGGCCACCATGCCGTTCATGATGGGATTCTTGCGCGCGTTGGATTTGTACTGGCGCAGGGCGTGCAGCAGATAGCTCTCGTATTGCCCGGCCAGGCGTGGGAACTGCGGGTTGGTGGCATTGCCGTCCGCCCCGTGGCAGGAGGCGCAGGCCTGGGCCTTGGTGCGGCCGGCGTCCGGGTCGCCACCGGCCAAGGCCATGGCGGGCAGCAGCAGGGCCAGGGCGACCAGGCAGGCTGTCAGGCGGGGGCGGCGCGAGGGGTGCCGTGCGTGCATCATTTGGTCATCTCCTTGAAGTGAGAGAAGAAGGCGGCCAGATCGGCCATGTCCTGGTCGGACAGGGTGGCGGCTTGGGCGCGCATGGTGGGGTGGGGCCGGTCGCCTCGTTTGTAGGCCTTGAGGGCAGCGATAATGTACTCGGGGTGCTGGCCGCCCAGGCGCGGCACGCGGTAGGTGGGATAGACGCTGGTATAGCTGGGGATGCCGTGGCAGCCAAGGCAGTTACCCGCCTTGTCGCGGCCTTTGGCGGGATCGCCGGCCGCTTGCGCGACGCCCAGCGCGGCGCTCAGCACGATGGCGCCCAACCAGGGCAGGGATGCATGCATGAATTGTGGTCTCCTTTGGTGGTATATCGGATGGAAATTGACGAATTTCTGGCGGGTTGGGCGACTCATGCCGCTCTTCTGCGCCATGCTTCCAAGTATACACCGGGCTCGCAGCCCGGGGGAGAGGCCTGATCGTGGAAAACCGCATATTGACTTTGGCCGATGTGGGCGAGGCGGTGGTGCGCCGCCTGTTGGCGGCGCTGGGCATGACCCTGGTGGTGGAGCCGGCCGGCACGGCCATTCCCGGCAGCTACTGGGGCGGGGCGGAGGCCGGCCTGATTCGCGACCGGCTGCATGCCAGGCCCGACACGCCCCTCCATTCCATCCTGCACGAGGCCTGCCACTGGGTGTGCATGTCGCCGCAGCGACGCGCCACCCTGCACACCGATGCCGGCGGCGACGTGCACGAGGAGAACGCCGTGTGCTACCTCCAGATCCTGCTGGCGGACCGGCTGGCAGGGTATGGCAGCGCACGTTGCCTGCGCGACATGGATGCTTGGGGCTACAGCTTCCGCCTCGGCTCGGCGCGTGCCTGGTTCGAACGCGACGCGGCCGACGCACGCCAGTGGCTGGTGGAGCGGGGGCTGCTGGCGCTGGCGGACATGCGTCACGAAACACGCGCCGGAGCGACCGACGATGGTTGGTAACTTGAGGTGGTTCAAGTCGCGACGCCGGCCGGATTGGCTAGGGTAGGCCGGTCACCGGCGCCCCGACGGGAGCGTTGTATAATGTACGAGCCATCACTGATCTCCAGGTAAGGCCATGTTCGGTTCCCGCAAACGAGCCAAGAAAAGGAAAAGCATCTCTCCATCGTTCCGCGCCGAGCGCGATCCGTTCGGTGGCGAGGAGAGTGCCGCGCCACGCGCCTTGCGCCATCCGGTCGAGCGGGGCACAGTGGTCACCCTCGACTACACCATCACCGACGACGAGGATCAGGTGCTGGATTCCACCGAGGGACGCGGCCTGTTCTCCTATCTGCACGGCGCCGGCAAGCTGCTGCCGGCGCTGGAAGAGGCGCTCGCCGGTCACACGGCGGGTGACAAGGTGATGGTGCGCCTCACCCCCAAGCAGGCCTACGGCGTTCACGACCCGGATGCGGTGCAGGTGGTGGAGAAGCCCCTGTTCCTGGGAGTGGACGAGCTGCAGGAGGGTATGCTGTTCGAGATGGAGACGCCGCAAGGACTGCGCCCGGCGCGCATCATCGACGTAGACGAGAACACGGTCACCATCGACCTCAATCACCCGCTGGCCGGCAAGGCCCTGAACTTCACCGCCACCATCGTCAGCGTGCGCCCGGCCCTGCCGGAGGAGATGGCGCAGCTGGAGGATGAAGCTCCGGCCACTTCCACCGCCGCCGCCGACGAGCCGCCCGCCGATGCCGTGGGCAGTGACGCCGCCTGAGGCTCGTGCCGCGCCCGCTGCGAAGGCCGCATCGCGCGCCGTCCCGGTGATCCGGTAACTTCTGCCTGTTGCGCAACCATTGCCCGTCGTGGTGCCGGGGCGCCGCTCAGTCCCCTGCGGCGCATGGCGGAGGGCGCGCTCAGCGGTAACGGTGCCCGTCTGCCTCGATCCAGCCTCCGGCCTGGCGGCCGCGCGGATCGCGGTGCGTCCAGTGCAACACCCCGCCACGCTCGTTCCACTCGTAGCGTCCGCGCACGGTGACCCGGCTGCCCGGTTGCAGCGGCACATGCGGTGCCAGGTCGATGTTGTGCGCCACCAGCACGGTCTGGCCATCCGCCAGGCGCAGCAGAAAGCGCTGGTGGCGGTCGCCGCGCCGGTCGTCGGGCAGCACGCGCGCCACCCGGCCGCTGGCCGTGACCCACACGCCGGAGCGATGGCCGGCGTACAGGGCCGCCAGGCCGTGGCCAGCCGGCGCGGGGGAATGCGCCGCAGGCCGGCGCCAGTCGAGTTGCAGGCCGACCACCCCCAGCAACAGGGCCAGCAGGGTGAGCAGCAGGGCGCGCTGGCGGGGTGGGTATGGCATGGCATCTCCGGGGGTGGCCTTGGACGGGGCGGATTCTGCGGTAAGATCGCGGCCGGGACAAACGCCACCCTGCTGGCCCTGCCGATGCCATGAGCCGTCGCGCCGACACCCTGTATGCCGAACCGCGGGATGAGGTGACCCCCTTCGCCTTCGATGCGGCGGTGGCCGCCGTGTTCGAGGACATGATCAACCGCAGTGTGCCCGGTTACCAGACTGCGCTGGGCATGCTGGGGGTGTTCGCGCGGCGCCATGTGCAACCCGGCTCGCGCGTGTATGACCTGGGCTGCTCGCTGGGGGCGGCCACGCTGGTCATGCAGCGTGCCTTGGTGGGTATGGACTGTCGTCTGGTGGCAGTGGACAACGCCCCTGCCATGGTGGCCGCCTGCCGCAACCACTGCGCCGGGCGTGCCCGTCCGCCGGTGGAGGTGCTGTGCGCCGACATCCGCGAGGTGGCCGTGGAGGATGCTTCCCTGGTGGTGCTCAACCTCACCTTGCAGTTCGTGCCGCCCGCCGAGCGCCCCCCGCTGTTGCGCCGCCTTTACGCCGGGCTGCGGCCGGGTGGGGCGCTGGTGCTGGTGGAGAAAGTCGTCCACGACGATCCGGCCGAGCAAGCCTTCCGCACCGAGTTGCATCATCGCTTCAAGAAGGCCAACGGCTACAGCGACCTGGAGATCAGCCAGAAGCGTGCCGCCCTGGAAGAGGTGCTGGTGCCGGAAACGGTGGCGGCGCACGAGCGGCGCCTGCGCGCCTGCGGATTCGGCACGGTGCACCAGTGGTTCTCCTGCCTCAACTTCGCCGGCCTGCTGGCGGTCAAGTGATCGATTTCACCCCCTTCTGGGCGCGACTGGAGGGCACGCCCCTGGCGGCCTGGCGTCCCGCGCTGGAGGCGTGCGTGGGCCGGGCCGTGGCCCCCGGTCGGCACGGTCATCTGCCGGCATGGCGCGCCGTGCTGGACGCCCTGCCGTCCGTCATTGCCCGGCACGTGGACCTTGATCGCGACTGCCTGCTGATCGGTGGCGCCGACGAGCTGGACGAGGGCGAGCGGGCGCGGCTGCGCGCCCTGCTGCGGCAGCTCATCCCGTGGCGCAAGGGCCCGTTCGAGGTGTTCGGCATCCACATCGATACCGAATGGCGCTCCGACTGGAAGTGGCGGCGCGTTTCTCCGCACATTGCGCCGCTGGCCGGCCGGCGCGTGCTGGACGTGGGCTGTGGCAGCGGCTACCACTGCTGGCGGGCTGCCGGTGCCGGCGCGGAGCTGGTGGTGGGCGTTGACCCCTCCCTGCTGTACGTCATACAATTTTTGGCAATCCATCGGCTGCACCCGCTACCGTCCATCATGGTGCTCCCGGTGGCGCTGGAAGACCTTCCGCAGGGTGGCGGGGCCTTTGATACGGTCTTCTCCATGGGGGTGATCTACCACCGCCGCTCCCCCATCGACCACCTCTTCCGGCTCCGCGACTGTCTCCGCCCCGGCGGGCAACTCGTGCTCGAGACGCTCGTCGTGGACGGCCCGCAGGGATACGCGCTGACCCCTGCGGGTCGTTACGCCAAGATGCGCAACGTCTGGTTCATTCCGTCCCTGCCGACACTGGAGCGTTGGCTCTCGCGCGCCGGATTCGCGCAGGTGCGTTGCGTGGATGTGACGCAAACGACCGTGGCGGAACAGCGGTCTACCGAATGGATGCCGGGTGAGTCGCTGTGCGACTTCCTCGATCCGCAGGATGCCTGCAGGACCGTGGAGGGATACCCGGCGCCGCAGCGTGCCATCGTGCTTGCCGAGCGGCGCTGAAGGGCGTAAGAAATGCATGTCACGGAACAGTCGAGGCACGCTGGCCGCCGCCCCGGCCCTGCGCCGATAATGAAAAAACACCCCCACGGTGCCACCATCAACCCTCAGGCCCGAGAACAAGAATGCGCCTACGCCACCTGCCCCCCTTGCTCCTGCTGCTCTCCCTGCTGATATATCTGCCGGCTTGCAAGCCGCTCTCTCCCGACCGCTCGGCCGCCGGGCTGCCGCAGTCGCTGACCGTGGTGGATGCCGCCCCGCAGGCGGCCGCCCGCTGCGGCGGCAGTGCCCTGCGCGTGGTGCATGGACTGGACTACGATCACGACGGCCGCCTGGGTCCCTTCGAGCGGCTGGGGGTGGAGGTGCTGTGCGTGCCGCCGGGCGGGACGCCCGATCTGGCCGGCGCGCCGGTCGTGACTCGCGCCGATCCGGCACGCCATGCATTGCCTTCCCCGGGGGGCGGCTGATCAGCGCGGGCCGTCCTCGCTGGCCAGGATGCGTTCCAGCAGGCCGCGGAACTGGTTGTCCAGCCGCTCGCTGAAGAGGGGGTCCGCTCCCGCTGGATGGCGCGCCGCCACGGCTTGCCAGTCCGCCTCGCCGAAGGCGGTGCGCAGGCGCGGAAACAGCTCCCGCTCCTCGCGTTGTAGGTGGCGGCGCTGCAGGGCAATGTAGTCGTTCAACTGCCGCAGCAGGGCATCGCGCGGCATCAGCACATCGTTCAGCAACGACTCGATCGACTCGCGCAGCGCATGTGTGGCGGTGCGCAGGGCAGTGTGTTCGGCCATGGTGTTGCGGAAGCGGGCGGCCACTTCGGCATCCGGGGCATGGTGGGTCAGATAGTGCTCGATGAGGGCGTCCTCCAGCGGGTGGTGGGACACGTCGGGGTAGCTCTCCATGTACTCGATGATGTCCGCCATGAGCGCCAGATCCTCGTTGCCTCCGGCGTGTATCCGCTCGCCCTCGGCCTCCAGCAGCCGCAGCAGGCGGTTCAGGTTGGCGTGGTCCCGGTGCAGTCGATCGAGCAAGTTCTCCATGGCGGCCGGCCGGGTGGCTCAGCAGCGTTTTGAAATTCGCTCAGGCGGGTGCAAGGCAAGGCGGGAATGACCGAAAAAGCGCGGTTTGCAAACGGTAACCGAGCATGTTGAGGCCATTTTTGAAGGCCGTCCCACACCGCATGAGTAGGGTTGCACAGCGCTGCTGCTAGCGTTCCACGAAGAATTCGGCGTCTGTCTTCAGATCGCGCGTGAGGGTCTCCAGCCGTTCGACGATACGCTCCTTGGTCTCGAACACGGCCGCGTCGATGGCCGATTCCACCAGCAGGGCCAGCTCGTCGAGATGTTCGTCATTGAAATGCTCGCGGCACTCCTCGCCCAGCATCTCCTTGAAGCGCGCCACCACCTTGGCGGCGTGGGCGGTTTCGGGTCGTGTCATGACGGGGTTCTCCTCGGTCACTTGAGGGAAGGCGGGGTGATGCGCTCGTCTTCTTCGTAGATGACCGAGGCCGGTCCCACGATGAGGTGGTCGGGCGGCACCACCACCTTGGGATCCTTGTTGGGATAGGGCACGTTGACCAGCACGTGACGCATGGCGTTGAGGCGCGCCCGCTTCTTGTCGTCGGACTTGATCACCGTCCAGGGGGCGTCGGCCGTGTCCGTGTAGAAGAACATGGCCTCCTTGGCCTCGGTGTACTCGTCCCACTTGTCCAGCGAGGCCATGTCGATGGGGCTCAGCTTCCACTGCTTGAGGGGATCCTTCTTGCGCTTCTGGAAACGGCGGAACTGTTCCTGGCGGCTCACTGAGAACCACAGCTTGAACAGGCGGATGCCGCTGCGCACCAGCATGCGCTCCAGCTCCGGCGCCTGGCGCATGAATTCCAGGTACTCGGCCGGGGTGCAAAAGCCCATGACCCGTTCCACCCCGGCGCGGTTGTACCAGGAGCGGTCGAACATGACGATCTCGCCCGCCGTGGGCAGGTTCTCGATGTAGCGCTGGAAATACCACTGACCGCGCTCGCGCTCGCTGGGCTTCTCCAGGGCCACCACGCGGGCCCCGCGCGGGTTGAGGTGTTCCATGAATCGTTTGATGGTGCCGCCCTTGCCGGCGGCGTCGCGCCCCTCGAACAGGATGACGATCTTCTCGCCCTTTTCCTTGACCCAGTTCTGCATCTTGAGCAGTTCGATCTGGAGCTTGGCCTTCTCCTTCTCGTACTCCTTGCGGTCCATCTTCTTGGCATACGGGTAGTTGCCCTCCTTGAAGATGGCCTTGCGCGACAGGCTGCCGCCCTTGGGGGCCTTGCCCTTTTTGTTCTTGCCGGTATCCGCCTTGGCGGGGCTGGCATCGTTCTTGATTTCGATATTGGCACTCATGGCTGCTCTTGGAAGGTGCTGATGTGTGACGGGCGAGTGCGATGCAAGCAAAAACCCCGCCCCGCGGAGCGGCTCGCCCAAAAATTATAAGTATAGTGCACGGGTGGGCCCGTTGATGCAGGTCAAGAAGGGTCCGCGCCGCCGCGGCGACGGTGTGCCCCGAATCTGTGACGGGCGACCTATTGACCCTCAGGGGAACCTGCTAGCGTGCCGGTCATCCTAACAAGGGCCGGCCGCGCCTGCGCAGACCGGTCCGCCATGATGGGGGCCCTCACCGACTCATGTACAAGGACACCGACTTCGTTTCCCGCCAGTCCCACGAGCTGAACTACATCCTGCAACGGTACGGGCTGCCGCCCGATGCCGCCCACCGCCGGCGCCTGCTGGCCCTGCTCGACGACTTCCATGCCGCGGCCGACTACGCGCCGCATCACCGCGCCGACTTCTACCGCTATCTGGAGCAGCACCTGGGGCCGGCGGTGGGCGCCGCCGCCTAGCCGGGTCTCAGGCCAGCTCCCGCTCCGAGAACTCCTCCGTGCGATAGCGCGACACGCGCAGCGTGTCGGACCAGTAGTCGGGCGGCAGGCCGGCCTTGCGCTTGAGCTGGCGCACGAACTCGCGCGCATTGGGCAGTGACTCCCACACGCTGGGCAGGAAGGTGGCGCGATAGGGGCCGTCCTCCAGGATCAGGCCATCGCGCCCCGGCTCCAGCTGCCGCAGCAGGTCGTCCTCGTCCCGCACGGCCATGGGCTCCGGCGCGCCCAGCACCGACACACTGATCTCGATGTCCGGGAACTCCTCCGGGGTGAGCGGCGGAAAGCGCGGGTCGGAGAAGGCGGCCGCATAGGCGTGCTCGGCCACGTCCTGCACCAGGGGCTGGTAGGCCGACAGGGCGCCGATGCAGCCGCGCAGCTGGCCGTGCTTCTTGAGGGTGACGAAGCTGGCTCCCTCGCGCTGCAGTTCGGGGTCGAACTTTGAGACGTCCACGCGCAACGGCCGGCCGTGCTCGAAGCCGTGGGCGATGGAATCGCGCGCCACGCGCAGCAGCACGGCCCGCTGCGCCGGCGTCAGTTCAGCGGATGGCCCAGGCGCCATAGCCCACCACCTGATCCCTGGGTCCGGCCGTGTCGCCGGAGTTGCGCAGGTCCAGCCGCTTCACGCGCAGGCCCTTGCGGCGCGCCACTTCCAGCAGGCCGCGCACGGGCAGGAAGCCGCAGGCGTTCTCGGAGGCCAGCCGCTCCGGCTGCAGCGACTCGATGGCCTCGGCGGTGGCGGCATCCAGGCGCCGGGCCGTCTGGTAGTCGTGGTAGTGGCTCAGGTCGGAGCTGACCACGATGAGCGTCTCCGGCCCGTCCCACACGGCCTCCAGCACCTCGGCCACCTCCTCCGGCGTGGCGGCGCTCACCACCAGCGGCACCAGCTCGAACTCGTCGCCCAAGGTGAGTTGCAGGAAGGGCAGGTGCACCTCCAGGCTGTGCTCGCCGGCGTGGGCCAGGTCGTAGGCCACCACTTGCGGCAGCCGCTCGAGGGCGGCGATGGTGTCGGTGTCCAGCGGCACCCGGCCCAGGGGGGTGGCGAAGTAGTCCGCGGTGGGCACAGCGATGCCGCGGAAGCCCACGCGGTGGTCGGGGCCGAGCAGCACGACGCGGCGGATGGGATGGGTGCGGTTGCGCAGGGTGGCGTAGCCGGCGGCGGCCACGGGTCCGGAATAGATGTAGCCGGCGTGGGGCACGATGAGCGCCTTGGGGGCCGGCTCGTCGGTGCGGGCCGCCTCCAGGAAGCGCAGCACCTGCTCGCGCAGGGTGTCCGGGTCGTCCGGATAGAAGGTGCCGGCCACGGCCGGCGAGCGGACGCGGGGCGGGGTGGATGACCAGGTGTCTTGTCGCATGGGGAAATCTGCTCCGGGAATGCCAGGGGTTTCTATCCGATATGGGGTGCAACCCCATCCGCTTCAAGGAATTGAGTTTTGTGCGCCGTGTCACCATATGGGGTAGGGAGTCCCTGCCCAACGGTGACCGCCCATGACGCAACCCAAGGTTCCCGAATCGCTCCATCCCACCAAGTACTGGCACCGCCTGGAAGACGGCCGCGTGCAGTGCGACCTGTGCCCGCGCGAGTGCAAGCTGCACGAGGGCCAGCGCGGCCTGTGCTTCGTGCGCGCCTGCCACAACGGCGAGATTGTGCTCACCTCCTACGGCCGCTCCAGCGGTTTCGTGGTGGATCCCATCGAGAAAAAGCCCCTCAACCACTTCCTGCCCGGCACGGCGGTGCTGTCCTTCGGCACGGCGGGCTGCAACCTGGCCTGCAAGTTCTGCCAGAACTGGGACATCAGCAAGTCGCGCGAGATGGACACGCTCATGGACGAGGCGCCGCCGGAGAAGCTGGCCAAGGTGGCCAAGGCCCTGGGCTGCCGCAGTGTGGCCTACACCTACAACGATCCGGTCATCTTCATGGAATACGCCATCGACACCGCCAAGGCCTGCCACGAGGTGGGCGTGAAGTCGGTGGCGGTGACGGCCGGCTACATCTCGCCCGAGCCGCGCAAGGAGTTCTTCGCCCACATGGACGCGGCCAACATCGACCTCAAGGCCTTCACCGAGGATTTCTACTGGAAGATCACCGGCGGACACCTGCAGCCGGTGCTGGACACCATCCACTACGTCTATCACGAGACGGACTGCTGGATGGAGCTGACCACCCTGCTCATCCCCGGCGAAAACGACTCCGACGAGGAGATCGACGCCATGACGCGCTGGATCGTCAATGAACTGGGGCCGGACGTGCCGCTGCACTTCACCGCCTTCCACCCGGCCTGGAAGATGATGGACCACCCGCCCACCCCGCCGGAGACGCTGCGCCGGGCGCGCGAGATCGCCCTGCGCAACGGTGTGCGCTACTGCTACACGGGCAACGTCCACGACGAGGAGGGGCAGAGCACCTACTGCCACGCCTGCGGCACGCGGCTCATCGGGCGCGACTGGTACGTGATCACGGAGTGGAACCTCACCGAGGACGGCAAGTGCCCGCAGTGCGGCACGCCCTGCGCCGGCGTGTTCGAGGCCCGGCCCGGCGACTGGGGCGCCCGGCGCCTGCCGGTGCGCCTGGCCGACTTCGCCGCCTGAGGCGGCTCAGTCCGCCGCGGCCGGCAGCTGCGCCGCCAGCGCCTGGCCGGCCACCTGCCAGCGCCAGCCCGTCAGCAGGGGCACGTCGCGCGCCCCGCGCAGCAGCCGCTCCAGGTCGCGCCGGCTGGCCAGGGCGCCGGGCGGCAGGTCCAGCGCAGCGGCCCGATCGGCCACGGCCTTCTGCAGCGCCCGCAGCCGCTCCTTCTCCTCCGGCGTGAGAGGCGTGTGCGCCGCCGGCCCGGCCTCGGCGGCCAGGCGCCCGGCCCGCTGCCGCAGATCCTGCAGGCGGGCCAGCAGTTCGTCGCCCCAGGCCGCCAGCTGCGGGCGGCGCAGGCTGCGCAGCCGCTGCAGCTCGTCGCGTCGGGTGGGCAGGGCCTGCACCAGATCGAGGATGGCCTCGTCCGACAGCACCCACTTGCGCGGCTTGTCCTCGCGCCGCGCCACCGTCTCGCGCCACACGGCCAGCTCGCGGGCCAGCGCCTGCTCACGCGGCGGCAGGCGGCGCGCGCCGCGCACCCGGCGCAGCAGGGCGTCCGGGTCCGGCGCCAGGTCGTGCGACTGGAACAGGCGCCGGCAGTCCTCCAGCACCCAGTCCAGCCGGTTGCGCTCGCGCAGCGCCGCCACCTGGCGCTCGTACAGCGTGGCCAGGTGCACCACGTCCTCCAGCGCGTAGCGCAGCTGGGCGGGGCGCAGCGGGCGGCGGCTCCAGTCGGTGCGCGCCTGCGACTTGTCCAGCGTCACCCCCAGCGCCTGTTCCACCAGCCGCCCGTAGCCGATCTGCTCGCCCTGGCCCAGCAGCTGGGCGGCGATCTGGGTGTCGAAGATGGGCTGCGGGATGGTGCCGCTGGCCTGGGCGAGGATCTCCAGGTCCTGCCAGGCGGCGTGCAGCACCTTGAGCCGCCGTGGGTCGTGCAGCAGGCGAAAGAGGGGGGTGAGGTCCAGCCCGGCCAGCGGGTCGATGGCCACCGCCTGCGCCGGGGTGGCGATCTGGATCAGGCACAGCCGCGGGTAGTAGGTACGCTCGCGCATGAACTCGGTGTCGAGCGTGAACCAGTCGCTGCCGGACAGGCGCTCGCACAGGGCTGTCAGCGCATCCTGACTGCGGATCAGCGAGGGATCGGACGGGGCGGGCACGGGATCAGCGCAGGCCGAGCTTGTTCATGCGCCGCCACAGGGTGGTGCGGTCGATGCCCAGCAGGCTGGCCGCCACGCTGCGGCTGCCGTTGGCCTCGGCCAGGGCGCGCTTGATGGCCAGGCGCTCCGCCTCCTCCGGGTCCTCGGTGAGGGCCGGCACGGGCTGCTCGCTGTACTGGGTGATGTCCTGTGGCAGCGACTCGGTACGGATCTCCTTGTCCACGGCGCAGATGATGCCGTGCTCGATGGCATTCTCCAGCTCGCGCACGTTGCCCGGCCAGGGGTAGTTCATGAGCACGCGGCGTGCCTCGTCGCCGATGCGTATGTCGCCGGGATAGCCGCGCTTGGCCAGCTCTTCGATGAAATGCTGCGCCAGCAGTAGGATGTCGCCGGGACGCTCGCGCAGCGGTGGCACCTGCAGGGGGATGACCGCCAGTCGGTAGTAGAGGTCGGCGCGGAAGCGGTCTTCCTCCACCAGCTCGCGCAGGCTGCGGTTGGAGGCCGACACGATGCGGATGTCCACGTGCTGGGTGCGGTCGGAGCCGACCGGCTCGAAGGCCTGCTCCTGGATGGCGCGCAGCAGCTTGGCCTGCAGGTGCAGTGGCACCTCGCTGATCTCGTCCAGGAACAGGGTGCCGCCGTCGGCGGCCTGGAAGCGGCCGGGGCGGTTCTGGGTGGCGCCGGTGAAGGCCCCCTTGACGTGGCCGAACAGCTCCGACTCGATGAGTGTGTCCGGGATGGCGGCGCAGTTGACCTCCACGAAGGGCTTGTCGGACCGGTCGCTGAGGGTGTGCAGCATGCGCGCCAGCTGGGTCTTGCCGGTGCCCGACTCGCCCTGCAGCAGCACGGCGGCCTGCGCGTTGGCCACCTGGTGGATGCGGGCCAGCACCGCCTGCATGCTGGGGTCGCGGGTGAGGATGCCGGGGTGCTGGTTGTTGTCCAGCACGGCCTGCAGGCGGGCGTGTTCAGTGCGGTCGCTGAGCAGCACCAGGCGCAGTTGCTCGCTGCCGTCGCCCAGCGTCACCAGGCCGCTGTTGAACTCGATGACGCGCGTGCCGTTGTGCGCCCCGATTTTCGCCTCGAAGCGCACGAACTTGCCGCTGGGGCGGCCGGCGGCGTCGGCGTTGCCGGCGCGGATGGCGGCCTGCAGCAGCCGCTTCTTGAAGTTGAAACGGCCGATGGTGTTGAGCGAGGTGATGGGTCGGTCCACCGGCTGGTCCAGGAGCTGGGCGGCGGCCGGGTTGTGGTAGAGCACCTTGCCCTTCATGTCGGCGATGATCACGCCCTCCTCGATGAAGGAGACGATGCATTCCAGGATGGGCGAGATATCGTTCAGCGACAGCATGACGGGGGGCAGTTTGTCGGCGCACAGCGCCTCCCGAGGCTCGGGAAGTATCAGATAACGGTTGCAAATCGTTGCGCTATTGTTGCAGACTCCGCCCCCTACAGGAAGTTGAGGAATGGCGCGCCTTTCCGCCCTTCGGTCCGGCTTTTGCCCGCTGCGCCTGTTGCAGCAATACTTCTCCCGCTCGCAAAGGGAAATACCATGCCAATCAACAGGTTGTGGTGATGGCAGGTTTCTTGCGTGAAAAAATAATGGGGCGAATGTGGCAAGATGATCCTGTCGAGGCGGTTTGCCGATGAGCGATGATCCCTTTACCGAGCGCTGGCTCACCGCTTTGCGGGAGGAATGGAATCGTCCTGGTGGCCTGGGGGACAGGCTGGAGGAAATAGGCTTCGACTCGGTGGTGGCCTTCGGGCTGCCCGAGGAGGACGCGCCCCGCGTCTGTCTGGTGATCCGCGCCGGCCACATCGCGGAGGCCAGCGCCGATGGCTGCCACGAGGCGGAGTGGGACATCCGCGCCTCGCGCGCACAGTGGCTGGCGTGGCTGCGCGAGCCGCCCGGCCTGCTGGCCATCGGCATGGCATTCACCAGCGGCGTCCTGAGTATCCGGCGCGGCGACTATGCGTCCATGATCAAGGATCCGGTTATGGCGGAGATGTTTGTCACCAGCTTCGCGGTCATGTCGCGCGCCTATCGCAACCAGTGTGAACTGCCCACAGCCTAGGGGAAGTCTGTACCATGAACCGACGCCAATTGCTTACCCTCCTGCTCAGCGGTTGCGCCGCCCTGTTGGGCGCCGCTACGGCGCAGGAGAGCCGCATCATCACGGTCGAGGCCGCCAGCGCCTTCAACACGGCCACCGTGAGCGGCACCGTGATTCCTTTCAAGGAGGTCACGCTCACCGCGCAGCTGCCGGGGCGTGTCAAGATGATCGCCGGCGAGGAGGGGGACTACTTCCCGCAGGGCACGGTGCTGGTGGAGATCGACGATGCCGCACTGCGCGCCAAGCGCAAGCAGGTGGAGGCGCAGATCGCCAATGCCAGCGCCGCACTGCGCAATGCCCAGGTGCAGTACAGCCGCGAATTGATCTCGCCGCGCTCGGAGAGCCCCTCGGCCATGCCTGGCTTCGGGCTGCCCATCATGATGGACAATGTGTTCACAAAGAATATGAGTCAGTTCATGGGCATGTCCGAGCCGGGGCTGGAACGCCACGCCCAGCTCTATTCGGCCTGGACCGGCATCAACCAGGCGCAGTCGCAGCTGTTGCAGGCGCAGTCGGCCCTGCAGGAGATCGACACCAAGATCCGTGACGCCAAGTCCATCGCTCCCTTCGATGGCGTCATTCTCAAGAAGATGGTGGAGGTGGGCGATACGGTGCAGCCCGGTCAGCCGCTCATCGTCTTCGGACATATCAAGTACCTGCGCATCCAGGCCGAGGTGCCGGCGCGGCTGGTGTCCGGCCTGCGCAAGGGCATGTTGGTGCCGGTGCGGCTCGACAACGGCGTGCACACCAAGGCGCGTGTGGCGCAGATCTACCCTATGGCCGACCCCACCCGCCACACGGTGACGGTCAAGTTCGATCTGCCCAAGGGGATCAATGCCTCGCCCGGCATGTACGCCGAGCTGAAGCTGCCCGAGCCGTCCGTGGGCGGCGCGCAGCAGGCGGTCATCCCCGTCTCGGCCCTCATCAAGGGGCGCAGCCTGCCGGCCGTGCTGGTGGTCACCGACGACGGCAGCACCAGCATCCGCCTGGTGCGTCTCGGCGAGCGCATCGGCAAGGACCGGGTGGTGGTGCTGTCGGGTGTTAGGCCAGGCATGCGCATCGTGGACAATCCGCCGCCCAACGCCCATTCAGGCTGGACGCCGGGCAACATGGCCCGGTAGTCCCGGTGGCACTGCCGGCATGCCGGAGTTTCCCCTGATCCGTATCGAACTGACACAGACGAGCGAGCGCACCCATGGCCAGTGAACCCGAGGTCACCGACAAGCCAGCCGAGGATCACGTCAACCTGGGGGTGGCGGGGCGCCTGACCCGCACCTTCCTCGATTCCCCGCTCACGCCTATGCTGCTGGTGGCCTTCCTGCTGCTGGGCGTCGTCGGCCTGATCGCCACTCCCCGCCAGGAGGACCCGCAGATCTCGGTGCCCATGGTGGACATCTTCGTGCGCTATCCGGGCAACTCGGCGGAGCAGGTGGCCAACCAGATCGCCACGCCGCTCGAGCAGATCATGTCCGAGATCAAGGGCGTGCATCACGTGTACTCGGCCTCGGTGCGCGACCAGGCCATCGTCACCGTGGAGTTCCACGTGGGCGAGGAGATGGAACCGTCGCTGGTCAAGCTGTACGACAAGCTGGCCTCGCACATGGACCGCATTCCGCCCGGCGCCAGCGAGCCGCTGGTCAAGCCCAAGGGGGTGGACGACGTGCCCATCGTCACCCTCACGCTGTGGTCCAACGACGTGGACGACGCCGCCCTGCGCCTGGTGGCGCTGGACCTGCGCAAGCACATCAAGGCCATCCCCGACACCAGCCAGACCTTCATCGTCAGCGGCCGGCGGGAGCAGATGACCATCCACGTCTATCCCGAGAAGCTGGCCGGCCACGGCGTGACGCTGGACCAGATCGCGCAGGCCATCCAGGCGGCCAACGCCGAGGCCCGGGCGGGCGAGTCGGAGGCCGGCGGCCAGGTGGCCACGGTATACACCGGCGCCTTCCTCAAGACCAAGGAGGA
>JALVPS010000333.1 GCA_027031685.1 Gammaproteobacteria bacterium
CCCTTTTACCCGCCCACACGCCCATGCCCCACCGCCCGCAACAACATTATCCCTCGGCCAGCTTTCTCACCAGCTGCGCCCGTCTGGCCGACCTGCCGCCCGCACGGGGGCCGGAAGTGGCCTTCGCCGGCCGTTCCAACGCCGGCAAGTCCAGCACCCTGAACCGGGTGTGCCAGCGCCGCGCCCTGGCCCATGTGAGCAAGACGCCGGGGCGCACCCAGCTCATCAATTTCTTCGCCCTGCGCGAGGGCGGCTGCCTGGTGGACCTGCCCGGCTACGGCTACGCCAGGGTGCCGGAGGCCGAACGGCGCCGCTGGCAGGGCCTGATCGAGGGCTACCTCACCCGCCGCGAGGCGCTGCGCGGGCTGGTCATCGTCATGGACATCCGCCACCCGCTCACGGCCCAGGACCGGCAGCTGCTGGACTGGTGCGCCTGGCGCGGCCTGCCGGCGCACGTGCTGCTCAACAAGGCGGACAAGCTCAAGCGCGGCCGCACGAGCGCCACCCTGCAGCAGGTACGCAAGGCCCTGGCGGCGGATTATGAGGGTGTGACGGTGCAGCACTTCTCGGCCAGCACCGGCGCGGGGCTGGATGCCTTGTACGCACGGCTGGACGCATGGCTGGCGGGATGAGCCAAAAAAAAGACCCCGGCCAAGCGGGTCGGCCGGGGCTAAGTCTACGGCCCGACTTGGGGGTTCGGGCCATCCCGCTCAGGGAGGATAGCGGGAAGCGCTGGGCTTAAGCGCTTGGTACAAGAGACATGTTAACTACCGCTCGGGTTCCATGCAAGGGCGCAGGAACCGAAACAAGGAAGCAGTTCACAAAATTTGCGCAAACGGTGCAATTGGCCGCCTGAACGGTCGTGCCACCCGGCAATCCGGCGCGCCATCCTGGCCAGACGGCACAATCTTCTTTCAATTCAACAGGATAATATCCATCTGACGATTCCGTGGACGACCCCTGAAGCGCGCCGGGGCCGGCGGCCACGGCGAAAATGGGCAGCGCATGGCGCAGTCGGCCTTGCGTGCCAGGCGGCCAAACACACCTGTCAGCCTTACTTGACAGGTAGCCACAGAATATCGCGAATTGCGGCCAACCCATTGAAAATAATGGATATATGGAGATATGGCAGGTGTAAAGTGGCAGCCTGGCTCAGTGCGCCTCGTCCCAGTTGGCGCCCACCCCGGCCTCGGCCACCAGGGGCACGGTCAGCTCGGCCACGCGCTCCATGCGGGCGATGACGGCGCGCGTCACTTCCTCCACGGCCGCCTCGGCCACCTCGAACACCAGCTCGTCGTGCACCTGCATGATCATGCGCGCCGGGACGCCGCTCTCCTGCAGCCAGGCGTCCACGGCGATCATGGCGCGCTTGATGATGTCCGCCGCGCTGCCCTGCATGGGGGCGTTGATGGCCGTGCGCTCGGCGTACTGGCGGCGCTGGCTGTTGCGGGCGTTGATCTCCGGCAGGTAGAGGCGGCGCCCGAACAGGGTCTCCACGTAGCCCTGCTGGCGGGCCTGCTCGCGGATGCGGTCCATGAAGGCCTTCACGCCCGGGTAGCGTGCGAAGTAGCGGTCGATGTAGTGCTGCGCCTCGGGCCGCTCGATGCCCAGCTGGCGCGCCAGGCCGAAGGCGGACATGCCGTAGATGAGGCCGAAGTTGATGGCCTTGGCGGCGCGCCGCTGCTCGACGCTGACGGTCTCCGGCGTGCCGCCGAACACCTCGGCGGCGGTGGCGGCGTGGATGTCGCGCCCGGCGCGGAAGGCGGCCAGCAGGCCCTCGTCGCCGGACAGGTGGGCCATGATGCGCAGCTCGATCTGCGAGTAGTCCACGGCCAGCAGGCGGTGCCCCGGCGGGGCGATGAAGGCCTGGCGGATGCGGCGCCCCTCGGCGGTGCGGATGGGGATGTTCTGCAGGTTGGGGTCCGAGGAGGACAGCCGGCCGGTGGCGGCCACCGCCTGGTGGTAGGAGGTGTGCACCCGCCCGGTGCGCGGGTGGATCTGCTGTGGCAGCCTGTCGGCGTAGGTGGACTTGAGCTTGCTCAGGCTGCGGTGCTCCAGCACCAGACGCGGCAGCTCGTAGGTGAGGGCCAGCTCCTGCAGCACGTCCTCGGCGGTGGACGGCTGGCCCTTGGGTGTCTTGCGCAGCACGGGCAGGCCCAGCTCGCCGAACAGGATCTCCTGCAGCTGCTTGGGCGAGCCCAGGTTGAAGGGCCGTCCGGCCTCGGCGTGGGCGCGCGCCTCCAGCGTCGCCAGCCGCTCGGCCAGCTCGGCGCTGATGGCCGCCAGCCGCTCGGCGTCGATGAGCACGCCGGTGCGCTCCATGCGCAGCAGCACCGGCACCAGGGGCATCTCGATGGTCTCGTACAGGGCGCGCTGCGCGGGCAGGGCGTCCAGCTGCGGCCACAGGTGCCGGTGCAGGCGCAGGGTGACGTCGGCGTCCTCTGCCGCGTAGGGGGTGGCCACCTCGATGCGCACGGCGGGGAAGCCGATGTGCCCGGCGCCCTTGCCGGCCACCTCCTCGTACTTGATGTTGCGCCGCCCCAGGTACTTCTCGCTGAGGGTGTCCAGGTCGTGGCGGGCCGCCGTGCTGTTGAGCACGTAGGACTCGAGCATGGTGTCGTGGCGCATGCCGCGCAGGGCGATGCCATGGTTGGCCAGCACGTGGGCGTCGTACTTGAGGTGGTGCCCCAGCTTGGCGCGCGCCGGGTCCTCCAGCAGCGGGCGCAGGCGCGCCAGCACCGCCTCGCGGTCCAGCTGGGCGGGGGCGTCCGGGTAGTCGTGGGCCAGGGGCAGGTAGGCGGCCTCGCCCGGGGCGACGGCGAAGGACAGGCCCACCAGCTCGGCGCTCATGTAGTCCAGGCTGGTGGTCTCGGTGTCGAAGGCGAACAGCTCGGCGGCCGCCAGCCGCTCCAGCCAGGCGGCCAACTGGGCCTCGTCCAGGATGGTCTCGTAGGCCGCGTCAGGCTTTGAGGCGGGGGACTGGCCCCCCCCGGCCCCGGCCTCGTCCAGCTCGCGCAGCCAGGTGCGGAACTCCAGGTCCTCGTACAGGGCGCGCAGGCGGTCGCGGTCGGGGGCGCCCAGGCGCAGGTCCTCCGGCCGCTCGGCCAGGGGCACGTCGCGGCGGATGGTGACCAGCTCGCGCCACAGCGGCAGCTCGGGCAGGGCGGCGCGCAGGTTCTCCCCCACCTTGCCGCCGATCTCGTCGGCGTGGGCCATGATGCCGTCCAGGTCGCCGTATTTCCGCAGCCACTTGACGGCCGTCTTGGGGCCCACCTTGTCCACCCCCGGCACGTTGTCCACCTTGTCGCCCACCAGCGCCAGGTAGTCCACGATGCGCTCCGGGGGCACGCCGAACTTGCGCTCCACCCCGGCCCGGTCCAGCACCTCGCCGGTCATGGTGTTGACCAGGGTGATGTGCTCGTCCACCAGCTGGGCCATGTCCTTGTCGCCGGTGGACACCACCACGTCCCGGCCGGCGCGGCTGGCCCGGGTGGCCAGGGTGCCGATCACGTCGTCCGCCTCCACCCCCGGCTCGACGATGAGCGGGATGCCCAGCGCCTCGATGAGCGCGTACAGCGGCTCCACCTGCGCCGCCAGCTCGTCGGGCATGGGCGGGCGGTTGGCCTTGTAGTCGGCGTACAGGTCGTCGCGGAAGGTCTTGCCCTTGGCATCGAACACCACCGCCATGTGCGTGGGCTGGTAGTCCTTGAGCAGGCGCTTGACCATGGCCACCACGCCGCGCACCGCCCCCGTGGGCCGCCCGTCGGAGGTGGAGAGGGGCGGCAGGGCGTGGTAGGCGCGATACAGATAGGAGGAGCCATCCACCAGCACCAGGGGCGGACGCTCGGCGGCTTGCGGCATGCGCATGACCTTGAATGGCAAAGAGAAACGAGAGGATAACCGTTTTCGGTTTGCAGCTCACGGCGGCTGTGCCGCCACCCGCCCGGGAGACGGCCCGGACACCGGCCTCGGCCAGATCCGCCCCGGCACGCTGGTGGCGGACGACGCCCGGGAGGTGACAGATGCCATCGCCGGTTTCTGCGAGTGGCGCGGGTTCGATCCCGCCGTGCAGGGGCGCCAGCGGCCCCTGGCGCCCTGAAGCCGCGCCCGTTCCGTGCTATAACTCGCGCCCGCAC
>JALVPS010000334.1 GCA_027031685.1 Gammaproteobacteria bacterium
GCGCCCCCCCGCGCCGAACTGGTCCCCGCGCCCCGCCGCAGCGCGCCCAGGAAGTCGCGCAGGAAAAAGGCCACCGGCAAGGGGCCGGAGGCGCGCGTTGTCCCCGAGCTGCTGCGCAGCCTGAAGGGCACCTTCCGCCGCCTGCACAAGGACCAGCTCGAGCACGAACAGACCCAGGAAAAGATCATTGGCAGCCTGGCCGAGCACCTGCAGCACACCTTCGACGAGCTGCACCGCGAGTTCGACGAGCGCGAGCGCGTGCTGGACAAGAAGCTCAAGCAGGTGGACCAGGCCCGCCGCCACGACATCGAACGTGTCAAGTGGCTGTCGGTACCGGCCGGCATCATCGCCACCCTCGGCCTGGTGTACCTGTTCTACGTGGTGCACGTCATGGAACGCTCCATGACCAGCATGTCCACCGACATGCACGCCATGAGCGGCCACATCACCACCATGGCCAGGGACACCCACAACATGTCCGACCACATGGCCACCATGAACCGCAACATCGCCAGCATGAACCACCAGGTGGTGGCCCTGAACCGCAACGTGGCGGGCATGAACTACGCGGTACAGGCCATGAACCGCAACATCGGCCTCATGAACCACAGCGTGGGCACCATGTCGCAGGCGGTCGCCCCCATGGCGCCCATGGCCAAGGCCGCCGGCCCCATGATGGGCATGATGCGCGCCTTCATGCCTTTCTGAAGCGTCTTTCCACCGCCGGGCGCCCCGTCCGTTCACACTGTTTGACAAATGCGCCGCGCCGCCCCCCGGGCGGCGCGCCTCGTCCCCTGCCGGCGGTTGCGGCGCAAACTTGATGCGCTTCACAGCACTTTTGCGCAGCACTTTGAATCAATTAACATTTCCGCGCACTCACATGCCGCAAATGTGACCGGCAGACCATCTCGTCCGCAACCACTGGCCTATGCTTTGACCCGCGGCAAGGAACTCCCGCCATCCTTGCCCAATCAACGACATGGCGTAGGTTTTGGCCGACGGATGGCCTATGATGACGCGAAAATGGGAAACGGGGTGACAACCCCTTGCCACAGCGACGAGTTCGGCGGCCCCGCTGTGCACCCATCTTCCTTTCAGTCCTCATCATCTCCTCGCAATCCGCATGCACAAGCCCTGCGCCGGGGGTCGATCACGACAACCAAGAGTGGAGTCCGGGAATGAACGAGAGGGACATATCAAAGCAACTGCCGCACGAGGTGGGCAAGCCCTGGCGACGCATGCACCCGTTGCAGAGCCTCACCGTGTGGCTCAGCTTGCTGCTGGCCCTGGGGGTGGTGGCACTGATCAGCGCGGTGCCGCTCACGCTGGGACAGCAGCTGGTGTTTGCCCTGTGCTCCCTGCTGATGGCGCTGCTCATCCGCCGTGGCGAGCACCTCTCCCGCTACCAGCTGCTGGTGCTGATGATGATCTCGGTGGTGGCCACCGGGCGCTACATGTACTGGCGCATCACCGAGTCCATGGGCTGGTTCAACCCGGGCGCCGACTTGTCGGCCTGGGACAATTTCCTGGCCATCGGCCTGCTGCTGGCCGAGGGCTACGCCTGGACGGTGCTGTTCCTGGGCTACTTCCAGACGCTCTGGCCCCTCAACCGGCCGGTGATGGAGCTGCCGAAGGACAAGTCGCTGTGGCCCACGGTGGACGTGTTCATCCCCACCTACGACGAGCCGCTCAAGGTGGTGGCGCCCTCCATCATCGCCGCCCGCGACCTGGACTGGCCGCGCGACAAGCTGCGCGTGTACGTGCTGGACGACGGCTGCCGCCAGGAATTCCGCGAGTTCGCCGAGCAGGCCGGCGTACACTACATCGAGCGGCACGAGAGCAAGGGCGCCAAGGCGGGCAACATCAACCACGCCCTGGCGCAGACCAACGGCGAGCTGATCGCCATCTTCGACAGCGACCACGTGCCCACCCGCCCCTTCCTGAAAAGGACCGTGGGCTGGTTCCTGCACGACCCCAAGCTGGGCCTGCTGCAGACGCCGCACCTGTTCTTCACCCCTGACCCGGTGGAACGCAACCTGCAGATATTCCACCGCGTGCCCAGCGAGGGGCAGCTCTTCTACGGCCTGGTGCAGGACGGCAACGACACCTGGAACGCGGCCTTCTTCTGCGGCTCCTGCGCGGTGCTCAGCCGCGACGCCCTGGAGGACATCGGCGGGGTGGCGGAGGACACGGTCACCGAAGACGCCCACACCGCCCTGCTCATGCAGAAGAAGGGCTGGAATTCGGCCTACATCAACACGCCCCTGGCGGCCGGCATGGCCACCGAACGGCTGTCCGCCCACATCCGCCAGCGCATCCGCTGGGCGCGCGGCATGACGCAGATCTTCCGCCGCGACAACCCCCTGTTAGCGCGCGGCATGAGCGTGGCGCAGCGCCTCAGCTACTTCAATGCCATGCTGCACTTCTTCTTCGGCCTGCCGCGGCTGGTCTTCCTCACCGCGCCGCTGGCCTACCTGTTCTTCGAGACCTACGTGATCCAGGCCAGCGCGGCCATGATCGCGGTGTACGCCCTGCCGCACATCTTCCAGGCCCACATCGCCAACTCGGCCATGCAGGGGCGCTTCCGCCACAGCTACTGGGCGGAGGTGTTCGAGACCCTGCTGGCGCCACACATCTTCCTGCCCACGCTGGTGACCTTCTTCTTCCCCGACAAGGGCAAGTTCAACGTCACGCAGAAGGGCGGCATCATCGAGAAGGACCATTTCGACTGGTCCTCCTCCAAGTACACCTTCCTGCTGCTGGTGCTCAACATCGCCGGCCTCATCATCGGTGTACTGCGCCTGTTCTGGTGGAACCCGGACGAGACCGGCACGGTGATCATCAACCTGGGCTGGACGCTGTTCAACAGCATCATCATCGGCGCCGCCCTGGCGGTGGGCTGGGAGAAGCGCCAGCGGCGCGCCAACGCCCGCATCCGGCGCGAGTTCCCGGCCGTGCTGCGCACCCTGGACGGGTATGCCTTCCAGGCCCGCACTGCCGACATCTCCATCGGCGACCTGAGCCTGGAGACCGACCAGGACAGGCCCGTGCAACCGGGCGAGTTCGTCATCGTCGAGCTGCTGGAGAACAACACGCCGCACCGCTTCAAGGGCCGCGCCGCCACCGTGCGCAACGGCCACATCGGCATCAAGCTGGAACGCCTCTCGGCCCAGAAGCTGGCCGACCTGGTGTACTTCTCGCACACCCACGACCATGCCTGGGACCAGTGGTACACGGCCTGTCCGCCGGTCAAGCCGCTCACCTCCTTCCTGGAGATCGTGCGCTTCGGCATCATCGGCGCCTTCCGCGCCCTGTTCGGCCACAACGACGACCCGAAGGGCCACCTGCGGCCCGGTTACAGCATGACCGGCTGGCTGCTGGTGATCATCATCGTCGCCCTCACCGGCCTGTTCGCCCCGCGCCAGTCCCACGCCGCCGAGCCCGCCGCCACGCCACCGGCCACCATGACCACCCTGGCCCCGGCCGCCACCGGCGACGAGACGGGCTGGCGCGAGGTGACCCTGCCCTTCAGCGCGCTGGGGGTGGCCAGGCCCATCCGCCTGCGCGGCGGCAACACCCAGCACGACGTATGGTTCTCGCTGCGCGCCGACCGCATCGCCAAGGGCGGCGAGATCCGCCTGCGCTATTCGCTCAGCCCCGACCTGCGCCAGGACTACCGCAGCCTGCGGGTGGCCCTGAACGGCATCACCCTGGGCGAGCTGCCGCTGGAGGAATATGCCGACGGCCAGCAGCGCCTGCAGCGCTTTGCGGTGGACCCGCTGTACATCAGTGATGTCAACCAGCTCTCCCTTCGCCTGGTGCCGCGCGAGGTGAACTTCTGCGAGAAGCTGGACCCCAAGCTGAAAGAGGCCCTGATCCTGCCCGACAGCGAGGTGCGCATGACCATCGGGCCGCTCGACCTCATCAACGAGCTGGCGCTGTTTCCCGTGCCCTTCTTCGACCGGCACGACAACAGCGCGCTGACGCTGCCCTTCGTGTTCGACCGCACCCTGTCGCGCGCGCCGGGGGCGTTGCGGGCGGCCGCCATCCTGGCCTCCTGGTTCGGTGCCCAGGCCGACCGGCGCGGCATCCACTTTCCCGCCGTCATCGACGCCCTGCCCGACCGCCACGCCATCGTGCTGGCCACCCCGGCCAGCCACTACGACTTCCTGCCGCCACTGACCATGGACGGTCCCGGCGTGGCCGTCGTCAGCCACCCACATCACCCCCACGTCAAGCTGCTGGTGGTGTACGGGCGGGACGAGCGGGAGCTGGTCGAGGCCGCCGCCACCCTCATCGGTGGCCAGGCCAGGCTGGCCGGGAGTCGCGTCACTTTCACCGACAGCGCGCTGCCGCCACCCCGCGCCCCCTATGACGCCCCGCGCTGGCTCAGGGCCGGCAAGCGGCGCTACCTGGGCGACATCGTGGACCCGCAACGGCTCGGCGGCCGCGGCCTCAACCCGGACCCCGTGGTGGTGCCCTTCCGTCTCGCGCCCGACCTGTACAAGTGGCAGCAGGACACCGTGCCGCTGGTCTTCCAGTACCGCTACACCGACCTGCCCCTGCGGCGCGACAGCGTGCTGGCCGTGGACCTCGACCACGAGGGTGTGCGCGCCTATCCCCTGGGCGCCCGCAAGGGCATTTTCACCAGCGTCCGCCCCTTCCCCGACGAGCTGCCGGATCCGGCCCGTTTCCAGCCCACCTACATCGAGGCCGAGGAGACCATCCCCCTGCCGCTGGGCCAGCTGCGCGGCGACGACGAGCTGAGCTTCTTCTTCGACTACCAGATCCCCGACAAATACGGGGATCACTGCATCACGCTGTACACCGAATTCATGCGCGGCGACATCGACCCCGATTCCTTCCTCGACCTGCGCGGCTTCCGCCATTTCATCCGCATGCCGGAACTGGCCGCCTTCGCCAGCCTGGGCTTCCCCTTCACGCGCCGCCCCGACCTGGCCGACACGGCGGTGGTCATGCCGCGCCGGCCCGAGGCGGCCGACCTCCAGGTGCTGCTGGAGGTCATGGGCAAGATGGGCATCGCCACCGGCTACCCGGTGTATCACGTGCAGGTCGTGTTTCCCGACTCGGTGGCCGACGTGGCGCAGCGCCACCTGCTGCTGATCGGCCCGCCGGACCGGCAGGAGCTGCTGGCCCGCTGGCAGGGGCACATGCCCTTGGTGCACGACGAGGGTGGCCAGTGGCGGCCGCGCATCCTCGGCGGGGGCGAAAAGTTCCACCTGTGGTGGCAGGGGCGCGACCTGCGCGACGCCCGCCGCCTGGACGAGCTGTTCCGCAAGGGGCCGGTGGCGGTGGCCGGCCTGGCCAGTTTCCGCTCGCCCCTGGATGCCGACCACACCGTGCTGGCCTTCGTGAGCGAGCGGGCCGACCAGGCGCCGGCCGTGGTGCGCGCCCTGCTGGACCCCGCCGCCCGTGGCCGCTTCCACGGCGACCTCACCCTGCTCACCCCGGACGGCCCCCTGGCCTACCGCGTGCTGCCCAGCTACCAGATGGGCAGCCTGCCGCCGGTCACCTGGACGCGCTGGTACCTGTCCACCCACCTGGCCGCCCTGCTGCTGCTGAGCGGGGCGCTGATCCTGCTCACGGCGTGGGTGCTCAAGGTGAAGATGAAGCACTACGCCGAGAACCGCCTGGCCTCCAGCCTGGGCGAGGATCCCGCCCGCTGATGGCCGCGCGAGCCGTCACGGCCCTGGCCTTCCGCGCCCGGTCATGATGCGTCCCCCGCGCCTCCTCCTGCCGGCCCTGCTCCTGCTCACCCTGTCGGGCGCGCTCGCCTGCGAGGCGCACTGGCCATACTGGACCGCCTACGCGCGCCATTTCATCCAGCACGACGGCCGAGTCATCGAATACAGCCAGGCGGCCCGCTCCACCTCCGAGGCGCAGGCGTATGCCCTGTTCCACGCCCTGGTGGCCAACGACCGGACCCGCTTCGACACCCTGCTGCGCTGGACCCGCGACAACCTGGCGCGCGGCGACCTGCGCCGCCACCTGCCGGCCTGGCTGTGGGGTCGGCGCAAGGACGGCAGCTGGGGTGTGCTGGACGACAACTCGGCCAGCGACGCCGACCTGTGGCTGGCCTACACCCTCATCGAGGCCGGCCGCCTGTGGCGGGCGCCGCGCTATGCCCACCTGGGCGAGGCGGTGCTGGCCAACATCGAGCGCGCCGAGGTGCGCGTGCTGCCCGGCCTGGGCCCCATGCTGCTGCCGGGCCGGCGCGGCTTCGAACCGCGCGACGGCACCTGGCCCCTCAACCCCAGCTACCTGCCGCTGCAACTGCTGGCCCGTCTCGCCGCCCTGCACCCGGACGGGCCGTGGCGCGCCATCCGCGCCAACACCGTGCGCCTGCTGGACGAGGCGCAGCGCGACGGCGTGGTGGCGGACTGGGTGGGCTGGCGGCCGGGGACCGGCTTCGTGACGCTCGACGGGCGCGCGGCCGTGGCCAGCTACGACGCCATCCGCGTCTATCTGTGGCTCGGCCTGCTGGCCGGCGGCGACCCCCTCAAGCGCCCCCTGCTGGCCCGGCTGCGCCTGCCGGCCTGCCGCGGCGGCCAGGGACCGCCGGAGCGCATGCACCTCACCAGCGGCCGGCGCGAGGGCACCGGTCCGGTGGGCTTCAAGGCCGCCCTGCTACCCTACGTGCAGGCACGCGGCGACCGCAGCTGCCTGCGCCGCCTGCGCAATGAGGTGGCCGCCGCCTGGCACGGCGAGCTGCTCAGCGAACAACCCCGTTACTACGACCAGAACCTGGCCCTGTTCAGCCTCGGCTGGCTGGCGGGGCGTTACCGGTTCGATGCACAAGGCAAACTGCACACTCGGTGGGAGCACCCATGTCGTCCATCACAAGAACTGTCGTCATCCTCCTGACGCTGGCCGCCCTGGCGGCCGGGGGGGCCGCGCCGGCGCGCGCCGACCAGGCCGCCGACCTCACCCAGCTGCTGGTCCAGGGCCATTTCTGGTACGCCCGCGGCCGCCACGACCTGGCCCGCGCCGCCTGGCGCAAGGTGCTACTGGTGGAGCCGCGCAACGCCGAGGCCCTGGCCGCCCTGCGCGAGCTGGCCACGGCCCACCCCGAGGCCGTGGACCGCGACCTGCTGGCCCGGGCGCGCGCCCTGGCCCTGCAAGGCCGCTACGCCGAGGCCCTCGCCCTGTACAAACAGGCCTTCCAGGGCGGCGCCCCGCCCACCAGCTTCTACAACGCCGAATACCTGGCCACCCTGGCCGGCACCAGGAACGGCTGGCAGACTGCCATCGACGGGCTGCGCGAGCTGGTGCGCCTGTATCCCTCCAACCCGCGCTACCGGCTGGAACTGGGCAAGGCCGAGACCTACCGGGAGGAGACCCGCCGCGACGGCATCGCCCGCCTCGCCAGGCTGGCCGACGACCCCGAATACGGCCAGGCGGCGCGCGCCGCCTGGCGCCAGGCCCTGCTGTGGCTGGCGGCCAAACCGGCCGACAAGCCCCTGTTCGAGGCCTGGCTGGCACGCCAGCCGGACGACGACGCCGTGCGCCAGCGCCTGGCCGCTCTCGAGCACCCCGCCGCCCCCACGGGTGGCTACACCCTGCTGAAGGCCAACCGCATAGCCGAGGCCTCCACCCGCTTCCTGCGCACCCTGCGGGACCACCCCGACGACACCGACGCCCTGGCCGGGCTGGGCATCCTGCGCCTGCGCCAGCGACGCTTCAAAGAGGCGCAGCGTTACCTGGAGCGGGCCATTGCCGCCGACCCGGCACGGCGCGCCGACCTGCAGGAGTCCCTCGACGAGGCCCGCTTCTGGGCCCTGCACAAGGCCGCCGAACGGGCCCGCCAGGCTGGCCAGCTGTCGCGTGCCGTGCAATACGTCACCGAGGCCCTGCGGCTGCGCCCCGAGCAGCCGGAGACCCTGCTGCTGCGCGCCCAGATCGCCAGCGACCTCAGCGCCTGGGACGTGGCCCGCCGCTACTACCTGGACGTGCTGCGCGTACAGCCCGACAACGCCGTGGCCAAGGAGGAACTGGCCGCCGTGCTGTTCCTGCACGGCGAGCGCGCCGAGGCGGAGCGCCTGGCGCGCCAGTACCACCTGCCCAGCGCGCCCTACCGCGCCGCCCGCGCCCGCTTGGAGGTGGCCCGCCTGCGCCGCGCCGCGGAGCAGGCCGAAAGCCCGGCGCAATCCATCGCCCTGCTGGAGCAGGCCCTGGCCGAGTACCCGGACGACCCCTGGCTGCGGCTGGACCTGGCGCGCGCCTACCGCGCCGCCGGCCGCGGCGAGGACGCCGAGCGCCTGCTGACGGCCCTGGTGAAACGCCTGCCGGACGATCCGCTGGCGCGCTTCGTGCACGGCCTGTACCTGGCCGAGACCGACCGCTGGGGCGAGGCCCTGGCCACCCTGGAGCAGGTGCCGGCCGCCCAGCGCGACGCCACTTTCGAGCAGCTCTACCGCCACGTGTGGGGCAACCGGCAGGCCGAGCTCGCCCGCCAGGCGCTGGCCGCCGGCGACCGCGCCGAGGCCGAGCGCATCGCCCGGGCCCTGGCCGGGCGGGCCGGTGACGACCCCGAACTGCTGCTCATCCACGCCGACCTGCTGGCCGGGCTGGGCCAGCGGGAGGCGGCCCTGGCCGCCGCCCGCCAGGCCGCCGCGGTCATCACCCCGGACGACGTGGACCTGGCCATCCGCCACGCCGCCGTGCTGCTCAAGCTGGGCGAGAGCGGGGCCGCCGGCGAGCGCATCGCCGCCCTGCAGGCGCGCGACGGCCAGCTCACCGCGCGCCAGCGCGCCGCCCTGGAGCGGCTGGCGCTCGGCCTCGCCCTGCAGCGAGCCGACGCCCTGCGCCGCCAGGGCCGGCCCGCCGACGCCCTGCAACACTTGCAGCCCTGGCTGGCGCGGCACGGCGACGACACCGGCCTGCAGCTCATGCGCGCCGCCCTGCTCGACGACCTGGGCCGCCATGACGAGGCGCTCGCCCTGTACGAGGCGGTGGCCCGCCGCGACCCCGGCGACCGCCACGCCTGGCCGGGCGCCGTGGGCGCCGCCATGGCCCTGCGCGACTACCCCCGCGCCCGCCGGCTGGTGGCCGAGGGCCTGGCGGCCCAGCCCGACAACCCGCGCCTGCTGGCCCTGCGCGGCGAGCTGGCCCTGCTGCACGAGCGGCGCAACGCGGCCGCCGCCGACCTGCAGCGCGCCCTGCAACTGCACGCCGCGGCGCAACCGGCCGGCGAACCCGAGGCCTGGGTGACGCAGGCCGAGGCGCGGCTGCGGGCGCTGGGGCCGCGCCGAGACAGGGCGCTCACTGTGGGCCTGGACGCCCGCTGGCGCGATGGCCGGGCGGGCCTGGACGAGCTGCGCCAGGTGGCCACCCCCCTGCGCTACGAGCAACGGACGGACTACGAGCGCAGCTGGGGCCTGGAGTTGCTGCCCACGCGGCTGGACGCCCGTCCCCTGGCCGGCGACGGCCCCGATGCCGCGCGCTTCGGCAGCCTGGCCCTCGACCCTGCCGCCGGCGCCGGCAGGCGCCTCGACCAGCGCGAGGACGGCGTCGGCCTGACCCTGTTCCACCGCAGCCGCCAGTGGGACCTGGAACTGGGCAGCACCCCGCTGGGCTTCCCGCGCCACAACCTGGTGGGCGGCCTCACCTGGCACCGGCAGGATGAAGACCGCCACCTGCGCGCCGGCCTGGTGCGGCGCGCCGTGCGCGAGAGCCTGCTCAGCTACGCCGGCGCCACCGATCCGGCCAGCGGCCGCAGTTGGGGCGGCGTGACCCGCGGCGGCCTGGAACTGGCCTTCGACCGCAGCCTGGGCGACTGGGGCCTGTACGGAGAGGCGGCGCTGTACGGCCTGCACGGCGACGGCGTGCGGGCCAACCACGAGCTGAAGCTGCAGGGCGGACTGTACCGCAACCTCATCGACCGGCCCGAGCGCCACCTGCAGGTGGGCGCCAACCTGCTGCTGCGCCGCTTCGACCACAACCTGCGCCACTTCACCCTGGGCCACGGCGGCTACTTCAGCCCACAGCGCTATGCCGCCCTCAGCTTCCCCCTCACCTGGGACTCCCTGCACGCCGGGCTGCGCCTGCGCCTGGGCGCCGAGCTGGGAATACAGGACTACCACGAGGACGACAGCCCCGTATTCCCCGACGACGCCGGCCTGCAGGCCCGGCTGGACGCCCTCGCCGCCGGTGACCCCGGCCTGTCCGCCACCTATGCCGGCAAGGACACCACCGAGCTCATGTACCGTTTGCACGGCCGCCTCGAATACCCGCTCCGCCGCCACCTGAGCGCCGGCGGCTGGATCGCCGCCACGCGCAGCGACGACTACGAGGAATACGGGACCGGCCTGTACCTGCGCTGGACACCGGACCGCGCGGCCGGCGAGACGGCCCCGGCCCGGCCCGCCGGGGACACCCCGTTCCGCCGGCCCTGGTGAGCCGCCCCCGCTCATCGGGCGCGGCCCACCGGCCATCCTTGCCAAAGTGTGGACGGGGCACGTGACGGACACCCCTGTCCGGTCCACCATGCCCGGTGTGCGCGTCCCGCGCCCGGCTCCTGCCTGGTCGGCGGCGCCATCACCGGTCCTGCCCTGTGGGGTGAACGGCACCACCGTTCAGGCAGACCGGCGAGACAGTGACATTCGCGACCCGCACTGCGGGGCATCCGGCCGAGAGGAGCCTGGGGAGGCGGCCCGGCGAGCCATAAGCGCCAGGGCCGGATGCAGCAGACAACGAACAACGACGCATACCAGAAGCGCGAGGGCTGACATGACATCGCTGGACAGCGCGGCCGGTTCCCGGGGCCGCGCCACGGACGACGCGCAGGCGGCGGCCACCCCCTTCATCGGCGGGGGCGAGGCCATGCAGGCCGTGGCCCGCACCATCCGCAAGATCGCCACCGACGACGCACCGGTGCTCATCACCGGCGAGACCGGCACCGGCAAGGAGCTGGCCGCGCGCCAGATCCACCACGCCTCACGCCGGCGCGACGGACCGTTCATCTCCCTCGACTGCGGCGCCCTGTCGCCCGCCACCCTGCCCGCCGAGCTGTTCGGCCAGGAGCGCAGCGCCTTCGCCGGCACGCCCGGGCGCGCCGGCCGCCTGGAGGCGGCCAACGGCGGCACCCTGCTGCTGGAGGAGATCGACGCCCTGCCGGCCGCCCAGCAGGCAGGCCTGCTGCGCTTCCTGGAGGAAGGCACCATCGAGCGCATCGGCGGTCTGGAGGGCATCCCCCTGGACGTGCGCATCATCGCCGCCACCCAGGGCGACCTGGCCCAGGCGGTGCAGGACGGCATCTTTCGCGAGGACCTCTACTACCGCCTCAACGTGCTGCAGCTGGCCCTGCCGCCGCTGCGCGAACGCGGCGACGACATCGTGGCCCTGGCCGAGCACTACCTGCGGCAGTTCCGCCCCGGCCCCAACGGCCGCGCGGTGGGCTTCAGCGAGGCCGCCAAGCGGGTCATGAACGCCTACCCCTGGCCGGGCAACATCCGCGAACTCATCAACCGGGTGCGGCGCGCAGCGGTCATGTGCGAGACACGCCTCATCACTCCCGCCGACCTGGGCCTGGAGCGGCGCACCGAGCCACGCGACCACGTGCCCACCCTGGCCGAGGTGCGCGCCAGGGCCGAGGTACGCGCCATCCACGCCGCCATCCGCCGCAACCGCGGCAACATCGCCGCCGCCGCCCGCCAGCTGGAGATCTCCCGCGTCACCCTCTACCAGCTCATGGACAAGTACGGGCTGGAAAAGGACCGTTGCCTGTCCTCCGATCCCGTCGCCTGGAAGAACTGACGCGCCAGCGGCCCATCCGGCCCCGCCCTTTTGCCACGGCAATCGTCCCCTTCCCCCTAGGGAGAGACGGCCAGACACCTTCGCCACTCGTCCCCTTCCCCCTCGGGGGAGATGGCCAGACACCTTCGCCACTCGTCCCCTCTCCCCCTTGGGGGAGAGGGTCAGGGTGAGGGGGAATAACCCCTCAGCCCGCCTGCGCCAGCAGGCGGCGCAGGATGCGCCGCCCCTGTTCCGCCGCGCGGGCGATGTTGTCGCGGATGGCGTCCATGGTGATCTCGCCGTCGCCGCGGCCGGCGGCGCGGTTGGCGACGATGGCGA
>JALVPS010000335.1 GCA_027031685.1 Gammaproteobacteria bacterium
GGTGCGGAAGGCGGCCAGCGCCAGGCGCTGCACCTCGTCCTCCGCCTCGGCGGGCAGGCCGCAGGGGCACAGGTAGCGGGTGTCGTCGGCGCGGTACTTGGCCTCGTAGTCGTAGAAGCCGCGCGGGGTCTCCACACAGATCACCGGCAGGGCCTCCCCGTCCACGATGGCCACGGTGTACTCGGCCCCCTCGATCCAGGCCTCGGCCATCACCTCGCCGCCGCTCTCGGCCGCGTGGTGCCAGGCCGCCGGCAGCGCCGCCGCGTCGTCCACGCGGGTCATGCCGATGCTGGAGCCCTCCGCCACCGGCTTGACCATGAGCGGCAGCCCCAGGGCCTGCACCACGCGTTCCCGGTCGGTATCGACGGTGAGGCGCATGAAGGGCGGCGTGGGCAGGCCGGCGGCACGCCAGATGCGCTTGCTGAGCATCTTGTCCATGCTCACCGCCGAGGCCGTCACGCCGCTGCCGGTGTAGGGCAGGCCGAGCACCTCCAGCAGGCCCTGAATGGTGCCATCCTCCCCGCCAGCCCCGTGCAGCACGTTGAAAACGCGGTCATAGCCGCCGTCGCGCAGCACACGGTCCACGCGCCGGTCCACGTCCACGCCGTGCGCGTCCACACCCGCCTCCACCAGCGCCTGCAGCACGGCGGCACCGCTGCGCAGGGACACCGGCCGCTCGCTGGACCAGCCGCCCATGAGCACGGCCACACGCCCGAAATCGGCCGGGGCGACGGCGCTCATGACGCCCCTCCCGCCAGGCGGCGCACCAGCTCCACGGACAGGGCGCCCACGTTGCCGGCACCCTGGGTGACTACCACGTCACCGTCGGCCAGCACGTTGTCCAGTGTCTCGAACAGGTCCTCCGGCGCCTCCACGAAGATGGGATCGACCTTGCCGCGGGCACGGATGGCGCGGCACAGGGCGCGCCCGTCGGCGCCGGCGATGGGCGCCTCGTTGGCCGGATACACGTCCAGCATGAGCAGCACGTCGGCCTCGGAGAGCACCTGCGCGAAGTCCTCGAACAGGTCGCGCGTGCGCGTGTAGCGATGCGGCTGGAAGACCAGCACGGTGCGCCGCTCCGGCCAGGCCTGGCGCACGGCGGCCAGCGTGGCGGCCACCTCGGTGGGATGGTGGCCGTAGTCGTCCACCACCAGCACGCGGCCCCGGGCGGTGTCGAACTCGCCGGCCACCTGGAAACGCCGCCCCACGCCCTGGAACTGGCGCAGGGCGCGCTGGATGGCCTCGTCGCCGACCCCCAGCTGCCAAGCCACGGCGATGGCCGCCAAGGCGTTGAGCACGTTGTGGCGGCCCGGCATGTTGAGCTCCACCGGCAGCAGCCGCTCGCGCCCCGGCAGGCTCACCTGGAAGCGGCTGGCGGTGCCCACGTGCTCGATGTTGTGGGCGCGCACGTCGGCCGGCTGCTCGATGCCGTAGGTCATGATGGGGCGCGTCACCTGGGCCAGGATGCTGCGCACGCCCGGATCGTCCTGGCACAGCACCGCCAGCCCGTAGAAGGGCAGGTGGTGCAGGAACTCCACGAACACCTGGCGCAGGTTGCCGAAGTCGCCACCGTAGGTGCTCAGGTGGTCGGCGTCGATATTGGTCACCACCGACAGCATGGGCTGCAGGTAGAGGAAGGAGGCGTCGCTCTCGTCCGCCTCGGCCACCAGATAGCGGCCCTCGCCCAGGTGCGAGTGGCTGGCGGTGCTGTTCAGGCGTCCGCCGATGACGAAGGTGGGGTCCAGCCCACCCTCGGCCAGGATGCTGGCGATGAGGCTGGTGGTGGTGGTCTTGCCGTGCGTGCCGGCCACCGCGATGCCCTCCTTGAAGCGCATCAGCTCGGCCAGCATCTCGGCGCGCGGGATGACCGGGATGCGTTGCTCGCGAGCGGCCACCAGCTCCGGGTTGTCTTCCTTGATGGCGCTGGACACCACCAGCACACTGGCGCCGTCCACCTGCTCCGGGGCGTGGCCGATGCAGATCCTGGCCCCGGCCCGCTCCAGCCGCTCGGTGACGGCGTTGCGGGCGATATCCGAGCCGCTCACCTCGTAGCCCAGGTGCAGCAGCACCTCGGCGATGCCGCCCATGCCCGAGCCGCCGATGCCCACGAAGTGCAGGCGCCCCACGCGCGACGGCACACCCAGTTCGCCCCACGGTTTCATGGTTTCACCTCCTCGGGCCGCAGCTCGCCCAGACACAGCCGCGCCACCGTCTCTGCCGCCTCCGGGCGGCGCAGGGCAGCGCCCGCCTCGGCCATGGCCAGCAGCCGCGCCTGGTCGGCCTGCAGGGCGGCCAGGCGCCGGTGCAGGTCGTCCGCCGTGAGCTGGGCGTCGGGCACCAGTTGGGCGGCGCCCACCGCCACCAGCTGGCGGGCGTTGGCGGTCTGGTGGTCGTCCACCGCGTGCGGATAGGGCACCAGGATGGCCGGCAGGCCCACCTGGATCAGCTCCGCCACGGTGAGCGCCCCGGCCCGGCACACCACCAGGTCGGCCCAGCCGTAGGCGGCCGCCATGTCCTCCACGAACGGCTCGATGCGCGCCTTCACGCCGGCCTCGGCGTAGGCCCGCTCGGTGGCCGCCAGGTGGCGCCCGCCGCACTGGTGCCACACCTCGGGCCGCTCGGCGGCCGGGAAGCGGGCCAGGGCCTGCGGCAGCACCATGTTGAGGCGCATCGCCCCCAGGCTGCCACCGAGCACGAACAGGCGCAGCGGCCCCTGTCGGGCGGCCAGGCGGCCGGCGGCCGGCGGCAGGGCGCGGATGGCTTCGCGTACCGGATTGCCGGTGAACACGGCGCGCCCGCCCGGGAAGCTGCCGGGGAAGCCCTCCATCACCACCCGCGCCAGGCGCGCCAGGATGCGGTTGGTGTAGCCGGGGATGGCGTTCTGCTCGTGCACGAACAGCGGCCGGCGCAGCAGCCAGGCGGCCAGCCCGCCCGGCCCGGTGGCGAAACCGCCCATGCCCAGCACGGCGCGCGGCCGGTGGCGTGCCAGGCTCGCCAGCGCCTGGCCCAGCGCCCAGGCCAGCTTGAAGGGCGCCAGGGCCAGGGTGGCGGCGCCCTTGCCGCGCAGGCCGCGCACGCTGAGCGTGTCGATGGGGATGCCCTGGGCCGGCACCAGACGCTCCTCCATGCCGCCCCGCGAGCCCAGCCACACCACGGGGACGCGGCGCGCGCGCATGCGCTCGGCCACGGCCAGGGCCGGAAAGATGTGGCCGCCGGTGCCGCCGGCCATGATCATCACCGGCCGGCTCATGCGGTCACCCTCCGCAGGGCAGTGGCCCTGCCCTGCCCCAGCGGCGACAGGTCGTGGATCTCGCGGTGCACGCGCAGCACCAGCCCGCTTCCGGCCAGCATGGCGATGAGGCTGCTGCCGCCGGCGCTCATGAAGGGCAGGGTCAGCCCCTTGGTGGGCAGCACCCCCATGTTGACGCCCATGTTGACGAAGGCCTGGATGCCGATCCACAGCCCCACCCCGTAACACAGGTGGGCGCCGAAGGCGTGGCCGGCGCGCTCGGCGGCCCGGCCGATGGCGAAGCAGCGCCACACGGCGTAGCTGAACAGCGCCACCACGGTCACCACCCCGACCAGGCCCAGCTCCTCGGCGAGGATGGCGAACAGGAAGTCGTTGTGCGCCTCGGGCAGGTAGGCCAACTTCTGCACGCTCTCGCCCAGCCCCACGCCGGTCAGCGAACCGCTGCCGATGGCGATCAGGGACTGGGTGAGCTGGAAGCCGCTGCGCAGCGGATCGTCCCAGGGGTGCAGGAAGCTGGTCAGGCGCTGCAGGCGGTAGGGGGAGGTGATGGCCAAGACGGCGAACACCGCCACGGCGATGGCCAACAGCAGAGCGAACTGGGGCAGACGCACCCCGCCCAGAAACAGCATGCCCATGGTCACCGCCAGAATGACCACCGCCCCGCCGAAGTCCGGCTCGGCCAGCAGCAGGCCGGCCAGCAGGCCCACCAGCAGCAGCGGCTTGACGAAGCCGGCCAGCCGCTCGCGCACCGCCACCCCGTGCCGCACCAGATAGCCGGCCATGTAGAGAATCACCAGCAGCTTGGCCAGCTCCGACACCTGCAGGGCAAAGGGGCCGATGTCGATCCAGCGCGTGGCGCCGTTCACCGTGCGCCCCACGCCCGGCACCAGCACCAGGGCCAGCAGCAGGAAGGTGCCACCCAGCAGGGCCAGGCCCGCCACCTCCCACAGGCGCAGCGGGATTTCGTACAGGGCCCAGGCCAGGGCCACGCCCACGGCGATGTAGAGACCCTGCCGCACGACGTAGTGGAAAGGCGTGCCGAAGCGCTGCTCGGAGACGGCTACCGAGGCGGACATGACCATCACCAGCCCCAGCCCCAGCAGGGCCGCCACCACCAGCAGAAAGCCCAGGTCCAGGCGCTGTCGCAGGCGCACCGTGAAGGCGTCGGCCAGTCCGCGCGTCGCCTGTCTCATGGCATCCCCTCCCCGGCCAGGGCACGTACCCGGGCCGCAAACCGCTCGCCGCGCTCGGCGTAGCCGGAGAACTGGTCGAAGCTGGCGCAGGCCGGCGACAGCAGCACGCAGTCGCCCGGCCGGGCCAGGGCGGCGGCGCGCCGCACGGCCGCGTCCAGGTCGTGCACCCGCTCCACGGGCACGCTGCCGGCCAGCGCCGCGGCCAGACGCGGCGCGTCCTCACCGAACAGCAGGGCGGCCCGCACCCGCCCGGCCACGGCCGCGCGCAGGGGTGTGAAATCGGCCCCCTTGCCCTGCCCGCCGGCGAGCAGGATCACCGGCCGGTCCAGCCCGGCCAGGGCGGCCGCCGTGGCCCCCACGTTGGTGGCCTTGGAATCGTCCACCCAGCGCACGCCGTCGATGTCCGCCACCCACTGGCTGCGGTGCGGCAGGCCGCGGTACTGGCGCAAGGCCGTCAGCATGGCCGCCTCGGGCAGGCCCAGGGCCTCGCCCAGGGCCAGCGCCGCCAACGCGTTGAGGGCGTTGTGGCGACCCATGACGCGCAGCGCGTCCGTGGCCAGCAGGTGCCGCTCGCCACGGCACAGCCACTCGCGCCCGCCGGCGCGGCGCAGGCCGTAGTGGCCGGGCGACGGGGCATCGGCGCCGAAGCCGACGGTTGCCACCCCGGCCGGCACCTGGGCGGCGGCCAGCGGGTCGTCGCGGTTCACCACCGCCCGACGCGCGCCCCGGTAGATGCGCCCCTTGATGGCCGCGTACTCGGCCAGGGAGGCGTGGCGGTCCATGTGGTCCTCGCTCACGTTGAGCAGGCAGGCGGCCAGGGGCCGCAGCGATTCCGTCGTCTCCAACTGGAAGCTGGACAGCTCCAGCACGTGGCAGTCGTGATCCTCGGCCAGCAGGTCCAGGGCCGGGGTGCCGAAGTTGCCGCCCAGCCCCGGACGGCGGCCGGCGGCGCGGGCCATGGCGGCCACCATGTCCACCACCGTGCTCTTGCCGTTGGAGCCGGTGACGGCCAGCACGGGCCGGTCCACCACGCGGGCGAACAGCTCGATGTCGCCCACCACCGGCACGCCGGCGGCGCGGGCCCGGCGCAGCAGGGGCAGGTCGGCCGGCAGGCCGGGGCTCGCCACCAGGGTGCCGAAGCGGGCCGGATCGAGGGCCTCCACGTCGCCGAAGCGCAGGGGCAGCCCGGGCCACTCGCGGCGCAGGTCGGCCGCGCCCGGCGGCGTGGCGCGCGTGTCGGCCAGCGTGCAGGGCACGCCCTGGCCGTGCAGCCAGCGCACCACCGAGCGCCCGGTGAGGCCGGCGCCCAGCACCAGCACCGGGGCCGCCAGGCCGGTGCGCTCGAAGGGGGTGTGCCGCCGGGCCATGTCCATCACCGCACCTTGAGGGTGGCCAGGCCGATGAGCACCAGGATCACGGTAATGATCCAGAAACGCACGATGACGCGGGGCTCCGGCCAGCCCTTGAGTTCGAAGTGGTGGTGCAGCGGCGCCATGCGGAAGATGCGCCGGCCGGTCAGCTTGTAGGAGGCCACCTGCAGGATGACCGACACGGTCTCCATGACGAACACGCCGCCCATGATCATGAGCACCAGCTCCTGGCGCGCCACCACGGCCACCGTGCCCAGCGCCGCGCCCAGGGCGAGCGCGCCGATGTCGCCCATGAACACCTGCGCCGGGTAGGTGTTGAACCACAGAAAGCCCAGCCCGGCCCCCACCAGGGTGGCGCAGAACACGGCCGTCTCCCCCACGCCGCTGATGAAGGGGATATTGAGGTAGCGGGCGAACTCGGCGTGGCCGGTGAAGTAGGCGATGGCGCCCAGCGCCCCGCCCACCAGCACGGCCGGCAGGATGGCCAGCCCGTCCAGCCCGTCGGTGAGGTTGACCGCGTTGCTGGTGCCGACGATGACGAAGTACACCCAAGGCACGTAGAAGGGGCCCAGGGGAATGGTCACATCCTTGAACACCGGCACGAGCAGCGTGGTCTCGGCCGGGTTGTCGGCGGTGACGTACAGGTACAGGGCCGCCGCCAGGGCGAATACGGACTGGCCGAGGAACTTGGCCCGCGCCGACAGCCCCTTGCTGTTGCCGTAGCGCAGCTTGAGCCAGTCGTCGATGCCGCCCACCAGGCCGAAGCCGAGCGTGACCAGCAGCACCACCCACAGGTAGCGGTTGGAGAGGTCGCCCCACAGCAGGCTGGAGAGCACCATGGACAGCAGGATCAGGGCGCCGCCCATGGTGGGCGTGCCGGCCTTGGACAGGTGGCTCTGCGGCCCGTCGCTGCGCACCTGCTGGCCGATCTTGTACTCCCCCAGGCGGCGGATCACCCACGGCCCGATGACAAAGGAGATCACCAGGGCGGTGAGCACGGCCAGGATGGCGCGCATGGTGATGTATTCGAAGGCGCGGAAGCCGCCGTACAGGCCGGACAGGTAGGCGAACAGCTCAAGCAGCATGGTGGCGCGCCTCCGTTTCCTCGTTGCCGTCGGCGCGCAGCGCCGCCACCACCCGTTCCATGCGGGCCGCGCGCGAGCCCTTGACCAGCACCACCGTCTGCCCGTCCAGCCGCGGGCGCAGGCGGGCCAGCAGATCGTCCAGATCGGCGCTGTGCTCGGCGCCACTACCGAAGGCCTCGGCCGCCGGGCGGCTGCCCTCGCCCAGGGTGAACAGGGCGTCCAGGCCGGCCGCGCGGGCGCGGCGGCCGATGTCCGCCAGGTGGCCCTCGGCCGCCGCGCCCAGCTCGGCCAGCTCGCCGAGCACCAGGATGCGCTGCCCCGGCTCGTCGGCCAGCACCTCGATGGCCGCCGCCAGGGAGGCTGGATTGGCGTTGTAGCTGTCGTCGATGAGCGTGGCGCCGCTGGCGCCGGCGCAGCGCCGCAGCCGCCCGGCCACCGGCTCGACGGCGGCCAGGCCGGCCACGATGTCGGCCACCGGCACGCCGGCGGCCAGGGCCGCCGCCGCGCCGGCGGCGGCGTTGCGGGCGTTGTGGCGTCCGGCCAGGCGCAGCGGGACCTCGCGCACCTCACCTGCCAGTGCCAGGCGCAGGGGGGCAAAGTCGACGATGCGCACCTCGGCCTCCGGCGCGCTGCCGAAGCGCAGCCGACGCCGCCCCTCGGTGAGTGTCTGCCAATAGGCGGCGAAGGCGTCGTCGGCATTGATCACCGCCACGCCGTCGCCTCGCAGGCCGGCCCAGATCTCGGCCTTGGCGGTGGCCACGCCGGTCAGGTCGCCAAACCCCTCCAGGTGGGCCGGCCCGGCGTTGTTGACCAGGGCCACGTCGGGCCGCGCCAGGTCGGTGAGCCAGGCGATCTCACCCGGGTGGTTGGCGCCCATCTCGATGACCGCCCAGTCGTGTTCTGGGCGCAGGCGCAGCAGGGTGAGCGGCACGCCGATGTCGTTGTTGAGATTGCCCACGGTGGCCAGGGTGGGGCCGACGCGGGAGAAGATAGCGGCCAGCATTTCCTTGACCGTGGTCTTGCCGTTGCTGCCGGTGAGGGCGATCACCCGCGCCGGGCAGCGCCGCCGCCAGCCGGCCGCCAGCCGGCCCAGGGCGCGTCGCGTGTCGTCCACCACGATCTGCGGCGCGGGGTGGTCCACGGGGTGCGCCACCACCAGGCCGGCCACCGGCAGGTCGGGCTGCGCCGCCAGCACCTCATGGGCGTCGAAGCGCGGCCCGCGCAGGGCGAAGAACAGCCGCCCGGCGGTTTCGGCGCGGGTGTCGGTGGCCACGCCGGCCACCGGCCCGTCCGCCCCGCGCAGGGGGGCTTGCAGCATGGCGGCGATCTCGGCCAGGGTCAGCCAGCTCATCGGCCCGCCTCCGCAAACCAGCGCGCCACGCTGGCGCGGTCGCTGAACGGGCGCCGCTCGCCGCCCACCAGCTGGCAGCACTCGTGCCCCTTGCCGGCCACCAGCACGGCGTCCTGCGGCCCGGCCAGGTCCAGGGCCTGGCGGATGGCCGCTGCCCGGTCGCGCTCCACCTGCACGGCATCGCGGTCGGCCATGCCGGCCAGGATGTCGGCCACGATGCGTTCCGGGCGCTCGCCGCGGGGGTTGTCGTCGGTGACGATGACACGGTCGGCCAGCCGCTCGGCCACCTGCCCCATGAGCGGCCGCTTGCCGGTGTCACGCTCGCCGCCACAGCCGAACACGCAGATGAGCCGCCCGGGCACGTGCTCGCGCAGGCTGGACAGGGCCAGCGCCAGGGCGTCCGGCGTGTGGGCGTAGTCCACCACCGCCAGCGGCGCGCCCTCGCCCACGCGCTCCATGCGGCCAGCCACCGGCGTGACGCGCCCCAGGCGGGCGGCGATGTCGGCCAGCGGCAGACCCAGCCAGCGCAGGGCGGCGGCGGCGGCCAGCAGATTGTCCACGTTGAAGCGCCCCAGCAGCGGGCTGGTGACGTGCGCCTCGCCCTCCGGCGTCACCAGCCGGAAACGCAGCCCGGTCGGGCCGGCCTGCACGTCGTGGGCGGACAGGGTGGGCAGTTGCAGGCGCTGGCCGCTGGCCGAGAAGGCGGTCAGGGCCAGGTCGTCGGCCAGCTCCTCCAGCCAGGTGGCGCCAAAGGGGTCGTCGGCGTTGATCGCGCCGGCCTGCAGGCCGGGCCAGGAGAACAGCATGCGCTTGCAGGCCGCGTAACTGGTCATGTCACCGTGGTAGTCCAGATGATCGCGGCTCAGGTTGGTGAACAGTGCGAAATCGTATCGCACACCGGCCACCCGCGCCTGATGCAACGCGTGGGACGACACCTCCATCACGGCGCGGCCGGCGCCGCCGGCGCGGATGTCGGCCAGGACCCGGTGCAGCTCCACGGCGTCGGGGGTGGTGTGGGTGGCGGCGCGTTCGGCGCCGAACAGGCCGGCCCCCAAGGTGCCGATGATGCCCACCGGCTCGCCGCCCTGCCGCAGGGCGTGGGCGATGTAGTGGGCGGTGGAGGACTTGCCGTTGGTGCCGGTGATGCCGACCAGGGCGAGATCGGCCGAGGGGGCATCGAAGAAGCGGTCGGCAATGATGCCGGCGCGCTGTGCCAGGCGCGGCACCGCCACCAGGGGCACCGGCAGTTCGGGGGGCACCACCCCCGGCACCGGCTCCCAGGCCACCGCCACAGCCCCGCGCCGCACCGCCTCGGCGGCGAAGTCCAGCCCGTGGTGGCGCTGGCCACAGACGGCCAGGAACAGGCTGCCGGGGCGCACGCGGCGGCTGTCCAGGGTCAGGTCGGCCACGCGCAGGTCCCTGCCCGGCGCGGACTCCGCCAGTCCGGCCAGCAGCTCGGCCAGCAACTTGCCGGTGACCTCGGGCGCGACCAGTGTCATACCGGATCCCCCCTGGCCGACCCGGCCGCCGGCACGCTGTCCAGGTCGTCGGGCGGCACGTTGAGGATGTTGAGCGCCTCGGCCATGACGCGCGAGAAGACGGGCGCGGCCACCTGCCCCCCGTAGAACTGGCCGGCGCCGGGCTCGTGGATGACGACGACGACCACCAGGCGGGGGGCGTCGGCCGGCGCCATGCCGGCGAAGGCGGCGATATAGCGGTCGCGGGCGTAGCCGCCACGCACCGCCACCTTGGCGGTGCCGGTCTTGCCGGCCACGGCGTAGCCGGGCACGGCGGCGCGGTAACCCGTGCCCTGGGGCGAGACCACGCCCTCCATCATGCGCCGCACCAAGCGGGCCGTGCGCGGCCGCAGGACCTGCTCCACGGCATTGCTGCCCTGCCCCTTGATGAAGGTGGGCGGGCGGTAACGGCCGTCGTCGGCCAGCACGCCGTAGGCGCTGGCCAGCTGCAGGGCGGTGACGGCGAAGCCGTAGCCGAAGGACAGGGTGGCCCGGTCCAGGGGATACCAGCGCGTGTAGTCACGCAACACGCCGCCCGCCTCGCCGGGGAAGCCGCTGCCGGTGTTCTGGCCGAAGCCGACACGGTGGAACACGCTCCACAGCTGTTCCGGCTCGATGGACATGGCCAGCTTGCTGGCCCCCACGTTGGACGACTTGGCGATGATGGTGGCCAGGTCGATCTTGCCCAGATTGTGCTTGTCGCGGATGGGGAAGCCGCTCACCCGATAGTGGCCGGGGGCGGTGTCCACCATGCTGTCGGGGCGGAAGCGGCCACTCTCCAGGGCGGCGGCGATGGTGAACGGCTTGGCCGTGGAGCCCGGTTCGAACAGGTCGGTGACGGCGCGGTTGCGGTAGCGCGCCGGGTCGCCCAGTTCGCGCCGGTTGTTGGGGTTGAAGCCGGGCTGGTTGGCCATGGCCAATATCTCGCCGCTGCGCGGGTCGAGCACCACGATGGAGCCGGACTTGGCGCGGTGCCGGCGCACGGCCCGGCTCAGCTCCCGGTAGGCCACATACTGGATGCGCGCATCCAGGCTCAGGCGCAGGTCCTTGCCGGGCTGGGCGGGGCGCAGCAGGGCCAGGTCGTCGATGATGTGGCCGCGCCGGTCGCGCAGCACGCGCTTGAGGCCGGGCCGGCCGGTGAGCCAGTCGTCGAAGGCCTTCTCCAGCCCGGCCTGGCCGTGGTCGTCGATGTCGTTGAAGCCCACCACGTGGGAGAACACCTCGCCCATGGGGTAGTAGCGGCGGTACTCGCGCTGGGCGTTCACGCCCGGCAGGCCCAGGGCCAGCACCTGGCGAGCCACGTCCGGATTCAGGTGGCGGCGCAGGTAGAGGAACTCCTTGTCCGCATGGCGCGCCAGCCGCTGGCGCAACCGCGCCGTGGCGATCCCGAGGGCCTGGCCGAGGGCGGCCAGGTTGTCCGGCGTGGCCGGGAACAGCTGCGGGTTGACCCAGATGGAATCCACGGGCGTGGACACCGCCAGCAGCTCGCCGTTGCGGTCCAGGATGCGGCCGCGGTGGGCGGGAATGGCGATGGTGCGCGTCTGGCGCGCATCGCCCATGCGGCGCAGGAAGTCGTGCTCGAACACCTGCAGCTCCACGGCCCGCCCCACCAGCACGGCCATGCCCAGCAGGAACAGGCCCAGCACCAGGCGGCGCCGGCCGGCGTGGTCGTCGATGACGGGGCGCGCGGTCATGGGACCACCACCATCACGGTCTCACCCGGGCCGGGTGTCTTCATGGACAGCTGGCGCCGGGCGCGCAGCTCCACCTCGGCCGGCGTGGACAGGGCGGCCTGCTCCAGCTGCAGCCGGCCCCATTCGATGTCCAGCGCATCACGCTGGCGTTCCAGCTGCACCAGACGCTGGAACAGGCGCCGGTTCTCGTGCTGGCTGGCCACGATGGCGAAGGCCGAGACCAGCACGGCCAGACCCAGGGCCAACACACCCGCCAACCGCCAGCTCATCGGATCTTCTCCGCCACGCGCAGGACCGCGCTGCGGGCACGCGGGTTGGCCGCCACTTCGTCGGCCGCGGGACGCACCGGCTTGCCCAGCAGGCGCAGGGGCGCCACGCTGTCACTGGCGGTCACGGGCAGCTTGCGCGGCGCCTGCGCCGGGCGCGAATGCGCGCGCAGGAAACGCTTGACGATGCGATCCTCCAGCGAATGGAAGCTGATTACCGCCAGGCGGCCATGTGTGCCCAGTGCCTGCAATGCCTTCTCCAGCCCGAGTTGTAGGTCCTGTAATTCGTCATTGATATAGATGCGGATGGCCTGAAAGGTGCGCGTGGCCGGATCCTTGCCGGGTTCCCGGCCCGGCACGGCCGC
>JALVPS010000336.1 GCA_027031685.1 Gammaproteobacteria bacterium
ATTCTTCATTCAATAAATCTCCTTGCAGTCATGAAAAGGTGATGAATCGGGTAACGGGGTCGGCCGGCGGACACGCATGGCGCCACCGGCGGTGGCGGAGGCCGGCGGATTCTAACTCACCCCTTGCGGCGCTGCCTTGAGGAGCGGTGCCTCCACACCCCCATGGGCTGCCCTTTATATTAGAAATTTCTTATAGGAAACTTGATCCCGATCAAGTCACCGGCCTTGTGCGATCCGCAGAATACGCGCTGCTGCGCAGGGCTGCCGGACGGCAGCATCCGCCATGCCACGGCCCGGGCGCCCGCCACACCGGGAGAGGCCACCCCACCACCCAAACCAGAACGAGGAACGGTATGCGCATGAAACCCATCCATTTGGCCCTGGCCCTGCTACTGTCCGCCTGCGGCGGCGACAACGCACCGGAGGAAAAGGGCCCGCCACCCGAGCCCGCCGCCAACGTGCAGACCGGGCAGAAGCTGGCCGCCGAGGTCTGCGCGGCCTGCCACGGCGAACAGGGCATCAGCCAGCAGGAAGGCACCCCACACCTAGCCGGCCAGCACGCCGCCTACCTGCGCAGCGCCCTCCACAAATACAAGGCCGGCCAGCGCCAGAGCGAGGCCATGGCAGGCATCGTGGAGAAGCTGTCCGACCAGGATATCATCGACGTAGCCGCCTACTACGCCGGCCTGCCGCCCTTCGACGGCGACCGCAACCCGGCCAAGGCGGACGGCGTGCCGGCGGTGGCCAACCCCATCGAACAGGGCCAGCAGGCGGCCGCCGCCTGCGGCGGCTGTCATGGCGCGGATGGCCACAGCGCCATGGCCGGCACACCCCACCTGGCCGCCCTCAGCCAGGACTACCTGGCGAAGGCCATCCACGCCTACAAGGACGGCAGCCGCCAGCACCAGATCATGGCCGGCATGGTGGCCAGCCTGGACGACAAGACCATCGGCCAGATCGCCGCCTACTACGCCTCGCTGCCGCTCAAGGGCACCGGCAAGGCCGACAAGGGCGACGCCGCCCAGGGCAAGGTCAAGAGCGAGGCCTGCGCCGGCTGCCACGGCGCCGACGGCAATCCGGGCGACCCCAAGAACAACCCGGCCCTGTCGGCCCAGGACGCGCAGTACCTGGCCAGCGCCATCCGCGCCTACAAGGACGGCAGCCGCAAGAACGAGGTCATGCCGGGCATCGTCGCCAACCTGAGCGACGCGGACATCGACAACCTGGCGGCCTACTTCACCGGCCAGGAGCGGGCCGCGCCGCCGCCCGTGGCCCGTCCCATGGGCGCCAAGGAATGGGCCGAGCGCTGCGACCGCTGCCACGGCCCCAACGGCACCAGCCAGGTGGCCAGGCAGTTCCCGCGCCTGGCCGGTCAGCGGATGGAATACCTCCAGCAGGCCCTGCACCAGTACCACGAGGGCAAGCGCAAGCACTCCACCATGGAGCGCATGGTGTTCCCCATCACCGACGCCGAGATCGAGGCGGTGGCCGCCTGGTATTCGCGCCAGAAATAAAGCCGCCACACGTCTCCCACCAAGCACGCGGCCGCCTGCGGGCGGCCGCGTTGCGTTGTGCCGCCGGCAACGCCCCGCTAAGCTTGCCTCCTCCCCGGACCCGAGCCAGCACACCACCATGCAAGTCCTGCTCGCCAGCCCGCGCGGCTTCTGCGCCGGCGTCGACCGCGCCATCGAGATCGTCGAACGGGCCCTCGCCCTGTTCGGTCCGCCCATCCACGTGCGCCACGAGGTGGTGCACAACCGCTACGTGGTGGACGACCTACGCCGCAAGGGGGCAGTGTTCGTGGAGGAGCTGGACGAGGTGCCGGACGACAGCATCGTCATCTTCAGCGCCCACGGCGTGTCGCGCGCCGTGCAGGAAGAGGCCGAGCGGCGCGGCCTGAAGGTGTTCGACGCCACCTGCCCGCTGGTCACCAAGGTGCACATGGAGGTCAGCCGCTACGCCCGCGAGGGGCGCGAGGTGATCCTCATCGGCCACGCCGGCCACCCGGAGGTGGAAGGCACCATGGGCCGTTACGACACCCGCCACGGCGGGGCCATCTACCTGGTCGAATCCCCCGAGGACGTGGCCCGTCTCCAGGTGCGCGACCCGACGCGACTGGCCTACGTATCCCAGACCACCCTGTCCGTGGACGACACGCGGCGCATCATCGACGCCCTGCAGGCGCGCTTCCCGGACCTGGTGGGCCCGCGCAAGGACGATATCTGCTACGCCACCCAGAACCGCCAGGACGCGGTCAAGCGGCTGGCCGACCAGTGCCAGCTCATCCTGGTGGTGGGCTCGCCCAACAGCTCCAACTCCAACCGCCTGCGCGAGCTGGCCGAGCACCGCGGCGCCCGCGCCCACCTCATCGACAGCGCCGACGACCTGGACCCCGCCTGGCTGGCGGGCGTGGAACGGGTGGGCGTCACCGCCGGCGCCTCCGCCCCCGAAGTGCTGGTGCAGGCGGTGCTGTCCCGCCTGCGCGAGCTGGGCGCCAGCGAGGTGGTGGAGCACGCCACGGTCACCGAAAACATCGTCTTCGCCTTGCCCCGCGAGCTGCGGGCCTGAACCCGTCCTGCCGCCCCCGACCAACCGCAATCGGGATAGGGGCGATCAGTCCACCCGAGCACACCCCGCCCACCGCACCCGGCAGGCGGGTCCGCACCGGGCGGTTCGGGAAGAAGCCGAGGTCATGAGAGGCGCGACGCCCCCCGACCAGCCGAAGAAAGCGGTCGATATCACCACATTCAGCAAGTAGTGGCTATTGCGTCACCACCGCCGTCTGTGCGCCGCGATCCGCCGGCCCCCTTCGTCCAGCAGCGGCGGGAGTGGCCCCACCATACCCCTTCGGGGGGCCACCGCGGCTGCTCAAACCGGCGATTTTGCCATGTGCGCCCCTGGACGCACCCAACACAAAGAGCCCGCCTTTTGGCGGGCTCTTTGGATTGCCGGTTGGACCGCTGATCAGGGCGCCTTCTGGCTAGACAGGTAGGCGGCCAGATTCTCGATATCGGCGTCGCTCAGGCCCGCGGCCATGGCGTTCATGGTCGGGTTCTTGATCTCCTTGCTGCGGTAACCCTTGAGCTTCTTCACCAGCCCGTCGGCGGGCTTGCCGGCCAAGGTCGGATAGTTGGGGTTCTTGCTCACGCCGTTGGCGCCGTGACAACCCTTGCACATGGCGTATTTGGTCTTGCCGGCGGCGGCATCCCCGGCCGCCAGGGCGGCGCCGGAACCCAGGACCATCAGGCCCGTCACGACTGTGGTAATGGCTTTCTTCATGCTCTCTTCCTCGGTTGACGTTAGTGCGTCACCCTTTGGCTGATGTGATTTGGTCGTTGTTGTGTGCCAACTTGTAGCAGATACGGCGCACATCTGCAAACCGAAAGCGTTCTCAATCTGAAAGGCAATTCGACTCAGTTGTCACTTTTGAACGCACGGGCTGCAGTGTAGTGCGTGCTCTGTTTCAGCTTTTCGTAATGACCGAACACCTCGCGCAGGTGGCGCTTCATGAACTGGCGCAGGCCGTTGATGGTGACCACGTACAGCACGCCGCCGGGCCGCAGCCGGGCGCGCGCGTCGTGCAGCAGCAGGGTGAGCAGTTCCTTGCCCACCTTGGCGGGGATATTGGAAGCGATCACGTCGAAGCGGCGCGCCGGGTCGATGTGCCGAAAACCGTTGCTGAGCTGCGCCTCGGCGTTGTCGATGCCATTGCGCGCCAGGTTGGCGCAGGCGTAGTCCACGGCTACGAAGTCCTTGTCCACCAGCAGGGTGCGGCCTTCGGGCGCCTCGCGGGCCATGTACAGCCCCAGCGGGCCGTAGCCGCAGCCCAGATCCAGGCAGTCGGCCGCCGGCGGGATGTCCATGTGGTTCACGAGCAGGCGGGTGCCGGCGTCGATCTCGCGCGGCGAGAACAGGCCCCAGGTGCTGTGGAAGCGGAAGCGATGCCGCCCCAGCTCGGCATCGAACACGATGTCCTCGCGCAGGGCGGCCAGGGGATCGGCGGGTCTCACGGTCGCAGCCGGTCGAACAGGGCCTCGGCGCGGGCCAGCAGCGGCCCGCTCTCGGGGCCCACGCAGGTGAAGTGGCCCATCTTGCGGCCGGG
>JALVPS010000337.1 GCA_027031685.1 Gammaproteobacteria bacterium
GCGCCTCCTCGTAGTAGCGGCTCTTGGCGACGATGCGCTCCGCCACCTGCGCGCGGCGCCGCAGCTCGGCGTCGTCGGGCGCCTGGGCCAGCGCGGCGCGCGCCTCCACCAGGCGGCGGCGGGCGGCGGCCGGCTCGGGGATGCGCGTGCTGCCGAACACCACGATGGTGTGCTGCACGCCGGCCCGTTCCAGGCAGGTCTGCGTCTTGAAATAGTCCAGTTGCAGGCGGACACCGCGCGTGGCGGCAGTATTGAGAAAGTCCACATCCTGATCCGCCTGGCGGTAGGTGGGGCTGGCCAGGATGGCCTGCACCCGCGCCCGGGCGCCGGGATCCTCCACTTCTGCCTTCGGGCGGGTCCAGGGCAGCGGCTCGCGGCGCTGCGTGGGGTGGGCCGGCGCGGGGATGCCCTCCGGGACGGGATCGTCCGCTCCGGCCTCCGGCGCGGGGCGCGGCTCGTCGCTCACGGCGCGCCGCCTACAGGTGGGCCTGCGTCCAGCGCACGATGTCCGCCGCGCCCATGGCGCCCGGCTGTCGCACCACTTCCCGGCCACGGTGGAACAGGATCAGGGTGGGGATGGAGCGGATGCCGAACTGGGCGGCAGTCATCTGCGCCTCCTCCGTGTTGAGCTTGGCCAGGCGCACGCGTGGCTCGAGCTGGCCGGCGGCCTGGGCGAAGGCCGGCGCCATCATCTTGCACGGCCCGCACCAAGGGGCCCAGAAGTCCACCAGCACGGGAATGTCATTGCGCGTGATGTGCTTCTGGAAGGTCCGGTCGTTCAGCTCCACCGGCTGGCCAGTGAACAGGGGCTGGCGACACTTGCCGCACTTGGGCCGCTGGCCCAGCCGCTCGGCCGGGATGCGGTTGACCGCCGTGCAGTGTGGACAGACCACGTGTAAGGCTTGGGACATTGTTCTTGTTCCTCTTTCTTGCAGGTTCAGAATTCGCAGCGGTAGCGCCGCAGCAGCTCGCGCAGGCGCTCGATCTCGTCGAGCATTTCCAGCGCCAGGGCGGCGCCCGCCAGGTTGACGTCCAGATCACGCTGCAAGTGGCGCACGATGCGCGCCCGGCGCAGGCTGCTGGACGGAAACCGCCACACCGCCGGGCCGCGCCCGACCGGCTCCAGCACGCCCTCGGCCACCAGTTCCATGACCCATTCGGCCGGCATGTCGCAGGCCCGGGAGAGCTGGCGCAGGGTCAGGCCCGCGCCCTCCTCCAGTTCTTCCGCCAGCAGGACGGGGATCAGTTCATCTCTCATCGCTCACACTCCCAGTCGGGCACGGGGGTTGAAGTGGATCTCTTCGGCCATCCGCCGGTACAGGGCCTTGGCCTTCTCGTCGTCCGCCGGCGGCAGGGCGCACTGCAGGACCACATAGAGGTCGCCCGGCGTCCTGCCCGGGATGCCGCGGCCCTTCAGGCGCAGCTTGCGGCCTGGCCGCGAGTTGGGCGGGATCTTGAGATCCACGGCGCCGGCCGGCGTGGGCACTTTGACGGTGGCGCCCAGGGCCAGCTCCCAGGGGGCCAGCGGCAGATCCAGATACACGTCGCGCCCCTCCACGTGATAGAAGGGATGCGGCTTGAAATGCACCTCCAGGTACAGGTCACCGGGCTCACCACCACCCATGCCGGACGCGCCCTCGCGTGGCAGGCGGATCATCTGTCCCTCGCGCACCCCTTTGGGGATCTTCACGTTGAGGGTGCGGTCGCGGGTCACCACGTGGCCGTTGGCACCCACTTCCGGCACGCGCAGGGTAATGGCGCGCGTGGCGCCATGATAGGCGTCCTCCAGGTCGATGAGGATCTTGGCATGGTGATCCTGGCCGCGCATGCGGAAGGTTCTGCCCCCGTCCCCCCCGCGCGCGCCACCGGCCGCGCCGCCGAAGCCAGCGAAACCACCCCGACCGAACAAGGCTTCGAAAAAGTCGCTGAAGGCCGAGGCGTCACCGCCGGTGAAGCCGCCACCACTGAACTCGAAGCCGGCGTCCCAATCGGGCGGCGGGTGGAAGTCCTGCCCCGCCTTCCAGTTGGCGCCCAGCTGGTCGTAGGCGGCGCGCTTTTCCGGATCCTTGAGCACCTCGTAGGCCTCGCCGATCTCCTTGAAGCGCTCCTCGGCATCGGGCTCCTTGCTCACATCGGGGTGATACTTGCGCGCCAGCTTGCGGTAGGCGCGCTTGATCTCGTCCTGTGTGGCGTCCTTCGAGACGCCGAGGATCTGGTAGTAGTCTTTGAATTCCATGCAATACTCCACTTGCACCCGCTGTCCGCGGGGGGATTTCTTGTTGTGTCACGCGCCGCACCCACGGGAACACGATAGGGGAAAGGCCGCTCCGCCTTCTTGAGCCATGGCAAGAAGCGGGCGGTCGGGGTGGCGCGGGTGGTTTTCCTTATGGGGGCCGGTCGCAGGGAACTCAAGAGCCGCGCGCGGCGAGGGCCGGTGCATCGGCCGGCGCACCGACCCAACGGATGCCGGTGTCGATGCCCCCGTCGGCGTGCAGGGTGAGCCCGCCATAGGCCGGCGGCAGGGTAGCGTAGCGTGGCTCGGCGGCGCCCGGCTCGAATTGCAGGCAGGTGGAGGGCGCGGCCAGCACGCGCACGCCGTCCACCGTGCAGTCCAGCGCCTGGTGGACGTGGCCGCACAGCACGGCGCGCACCTGACGGTGATCGCGCAGCAGGGCCAACAGCGCCGCCCCGTCGCGCAGACCAATAGCGTCCAGCCACGGGCTGCCCACCGGGACGGGCGGGTGGTGCAGCAGCACCAGCGTGGGCCGCTCCGGCGCGGCGTGCAGCTCGGCCGCGAGCTGAGCCAGGCCGGCCTTCCCCAGCTCGCCGTGCGGGCGGTCCGTGCCGCAGGTGGAGTCGAGAAAGATCAGCCGCCAGTCTCCCAGCGTGCAGCTGGCCGGCGCCCGCACCGGGCCACCCTCGGCGGCGCACAGCAGGGCCGGGTCGTCATGATTGCCCGGCAGGCAGTACACCGGCACGCCCTCGCCCGCCAGCCACTCGCGGAAGCGGCGATAGGTGGCCGGCGTGGGCGTCTGGGCGATGTCGCCGGTCACCACCAGGGCGTCGATGCGCGGTTCGGAGAGCTGCATCTCGTCCAGCACCGCCTGCAGGGTGGCGTCGGTGTCCAGCCCGCGGCAGGCATCGCACCAGTCCACGCCCTGCGCCGCGTCTTCCAGCAGGTGCAGGTCGGAGAGCTGGATCAGGTGCAGGGTGTCGGGCATGGCCGGTCTGGGCATGGGGCAGTCGTCCGCTGACATCGGGGTTCCGTTTGACGATGGGAGGAGCGGCCGCGCAGGGGCGCGTCGCCGGAAAGACAGGATACCCGATCCAAGCCACCGGAAGCGTGACCGGCTCGACGCGCCGTCACGCCGGTGCCCCAAAACGAAACGGGGCCGGACAACACCGACCCCGTGGGTACGTACGTATGGATTTGGGAAAGGAGCGGTTCAGTCACCGGTGAGCGCGGTCCAGGAGACTATTTCGCTGCTCTCGAAGACGCCATCGCCATCGACATCCACAGACACTTTCACCTGCGAGTCGGACATGATCTCCAGCTTCATGGCTGCACGCCCGTTCTTCTCCTCCACCAGGATGGTGCCCGAGGTGGGATCGGCGGGGTCCCCGAAAGTATCCAGCGGCCCGCCGATCAGGGGATCGGTGGTCACCTTGAAGCTGGCCTGGGCGTACTTGCCGGCGGTAAAGGTGATGGTGTCGGCATCGAAGTCCAGCGTGTAGCTGTTGGTGGCCTGGTCGATAATCGCCGTCTCGGTGAGACCTTGGGCAGTCATGGCCGCCTGGTCACCCCGCTGCTCATTGCGCGACAGCGAGAAACTGCCACTGGCCGGCACCTGCGCCACGAAGGTGACCTTGCCGCCCCCGTTTTCGTAGCTCACGCTGCCATCCCAACTGCCATTCAGGGTATAGGTCACCGGCTTGCCGTCTTCCGTGGTCTGCGTCGAGAAACCGGTGAAGGTGACCTCCGTCTCGACCTTTCCGGTCATGCCATGCACAAACCCGGAATCCACCTGCGTCACCGTCAGCTCAATGGAGCCATCGATGATGTTGCCGCCGGTATCGCACTGATCGAAGCT
>JALVPS010000338.1 GCA_027031685.1 Gammaproteobacteria bacterium
ACGCCGGCGCAGCCGGCCAGGGCGGCCAGGGCCAGCAGCGGGCCGCCGCGCAGCGCGCTCAGGGACATGGGGCGGACGGGTGAGTCATGGCCGGGCCATTGTAGCCGAGCCGCGCCGGCGCGCCGCAATGACGCCGCCGGCGCCGGGGAAGTGCCCGCCGCTCCGCCGCCGGCGCGGCAATGCGGCAAATTGTGAACGGGGCGCTTGTGGGACGGCGGGGGCCTTCCTATGCTTCCGGTTCCGGGCGCCCGCTGCGCGCCGCGCCGGCCCGCGCCCGCCCGGCATCCGCAAGTGAGAGGACAAGCGACCGTGGCGAACATTGGCATCATCGGAACCGGCTTCATCGCCCAGGGGCTGGCCCGCACCCTGCAATACCATCCCGAGCTGCGGCTCACCCGCATGCTCACGCGCCGCCCGCGGGCGAGCTGGGCGGACCATCCCTTCGCGGACCGGCTCACCGATTCGCTGGACGACCTCATGGCCCACGCCGACCTGGTGGTGGAGTGCACCGGCGACATCGTGGCCACCACGGATCGCGTGCAGAAGGTCATGGCCGCCGGCCTGCCGGTGGTCACCATGAACTCCGAGTTCCAGATCACCACCGGCTCCTGGTTCGTGGACAAGGGCTACATCACGGAGGCGGAGGGCGACCAGCCCGGCAGCCTGGCGGCCCTGCACGAGGAGGCGGTAGGCATGGGCTTCCGCCCCCTGGTGTACGGCAACAGCAAGGGCTTCCTCAACCTCGATCCCAAGCCGGACGAGATGGCCTACTGGGCCGAGAAGCAGGGCATCAGCGTCAAGCAGACCACGGCCTTCACCGACGGCACCAAGGTGCAGATCGAGCAGGTGTTCGTGGCCAACGGCCTGGGCGCCGACATCGCCCAGCCGGGCCTGCTGGGGCCGCGCACGGAGACCTGGCAGGAGGCCGGCGAGCTGCTGGCCGAGCGGGCCCGCGCCCTGGGCCGGCCGGTGTCGGACTACATCATCGCCAAGGGCCGGCCGCCGGCCGTGTTCATGGTGGCCGAGCACGACGCGGCCGAGGTGGGCCCGCTGCGCTACTTCAAGCTGGGCGACGGGCCGCTGTACTTCCTGCCGCGCGACTACCACCTGTGCTTCTTCGAGATCCCGCGCACCATCCAGCGCGCCTTGGAGGGCAAGCCGCCCCTGCTCACCAACACGCGCCAGCCGCGCATCAGCGTGGGGGCCATCGCCAAGCGCGCCCTGCCGTCCGGCACCGCCATCCCCTACGCCATCGGCAGCTTCGACTTCCGCGGCGAGGCGGTGCGCGTGGCCGAGGCGCCCGACCACGTGCCCATCGGCATCCTGGAGCAGGCCGTGCTGCGCCGCGCCGTGGAGCCGGGTCAGATGCTCACCTGGGACGACGTGGACATCCCCGACTCGCTGGCCCTGGACATCTGCCACGAGCTGTACCGCCCGGCCGCGCCCGGGGCCGCCGCCGGGGGGCAGTCGGCATGAGCATCGAGGTACAGGACACGGCCATCGCCGGGGTCAAGCTCATCACCCCGGCGGTGTTCGAGGACGAGCGCGGCTATTTCTTCGAGTCCTGGCAGAAGTTCAAGTTTGCAGAGCTGGGCATCGACGCCGAGTTTCTGCAGGACAACCAGAGCTTCTCGCGGCGCGGCACGCTGCGCGGCGTGCACCTGCAGATCGCCCATCCCCAGGGCAAGCTGGTGCAGGTGTGCCGCGGCGAGGTATTCGACGTGGCGGTGGACCTGCGCCCCGACTCGCCCACGGTGGGGCAGTGGACCGGCGCCCACCTCTCGGACCGCAACCACCGCATGCTGTGGATCCCGCCCGGCCTGGGGCACGCCTTCCTGGTGCTGTCCGAGAAGGCGGTGTTCAGCTACAAGTGCACCGACATCTACTACCCCGACGACCAGTACACCCTGGCCTGGGACGATCCCGACGTGGCCATCGACTGGCCGGCCATCCCCGGCCTGGACGAGTACGTGCTGTCCGCCAAGGACCGCGAGGGCCGCTCGCTGGACGAGATCCTGGACCTCATCCGCCGCGCCGGCTGAACCTCAGCCGGCCGCCTGCCACACCACCAGCGGCCCCGCTGCCGGCGGCCGCCGGCACACCGCCCCGGTGAGCGGGTCGAAGCACTGCCCCCTTGCCACCTGCGCAACCCGCTCCACTTCCGGATAGAACACCAGCCGCCCGCGCTTGCCGCGCCGCGCCAGGGCCAGCAGGGCGCCGTCGCCGGTGTCGGCCGCGCTCTCGGCGGCCGGGTCCCAGCCCAGGGTGTCGCGCCAGTAGCGGTGCGAGCGGCCCAGCAGGGCGGGGGTGGGCAGGGCGCGCGCCTCGGTCAGGCCCTGCCGGCCCCAGTGGGCCAGGAAGCGGCCGTCGCCGGCGTTCCACACCCCCTGCGCGCCGTAGGCGGCGCTGCAGGCCCCGGCCAGCAGGGTGCACCACAGGGCGTATAGCTGGTCGCGCGGGCCGAAGTCCTCGCGGATGCCCTCGTACCACGGTTCCAGGTTGATGAAGCGCAGCGCGCCGGCCGCCCGGTGGCGCAGGGGCAGCCGCCAGTGCAGGTCGCGGCTGGCGCGGTCGTGGCCGGTCTGCACGGTGCGCGCCGCCAGGTGTTCGGCGTGGGTGACGGCGGCGTGGCTGTACTGGCCGGGGGCGCCGCTCACGTGCACCAGCAGCGGGTGGTCGGTCATGGTGCGCAGGGCGGCCAGCACGCCGCCCCAGGCGCGGGCGCGGCGGGCGGCGGCGCGCCGGCCCAGCAGCTGGCGGCGCAGGTGCAGGGCGCGGCCGGCGGCGCGCGCGGCCAGGCGGCGCAGCCCGCCGCCGGGGGTGGCGGGGTCGCCGAGCAGGTCGTCGGTGCTGCGGCCGGGCAGCAGCAGGCGCGGTGTGTGCAGCCACAGGTCGGCCTCGCCGGTGAGGCAGTAGATCACGTCCAGGTCGTCAAGGGCCGCCGTCAGCGCCCGCCACCAGCGGGTCATGAAGTCCGCCCCCAGCCAGTCGATCTGCATGCCCCAGGCGCCGTAGACGATGACGCGCAGGCCGCGCGCGTTGAGCTGGCCGATGCGGCGGCGCGCCAGGTCCAGATAGGCGGTATTGATCTCGCCGCGCAGGTTCCAGGCCGGGCCGGCCGCGCTGGCCGCCTCGGGATGGGCCGGGCCCACCTCGGGCGGGATGCCGGCCACCAGCTGCACGGCGTTGAAACCCTCCGCGGCGCGCTGCTCGGCCAGGGACAGAAAGTCCTTCTCCGGCAGGCGGCGGCTCAGGCCGTACCACCAGGTGTCGATGAGCAGGGCGTCGAGGCGGCTGGCGTCCATGGCCAGCAGGGTAGCAGGGTGTGGCGCGAGCGGCCGTGATCAGTCCGTCAGGGCCAGCACCTCGGCGCGCCCGTCCACCACCCGCCACTGCAGGTCGAAGTGGTACAGGCGCAGGCCGTAGCGGTGGGCGTCGGGGCGGCCGCGCCGGTAGGCCGGGCGCGGGTCCTGCTGCAGGAGCTGGGTGATGAGGGCGCGCAGGTCGCTGGCGCAGGCCGGCTGGTGGCGCGCCAGGTCGGCCTCGGCTTGGGGCGTGAAATGCACCTGCAGGGCCGGCGGCGGGGCCTCGGGGGCGAAGCCGGCCCGGGCGTCCGGCACGGCGTCGCTCCACGGCAGGTAGGGCTTGATGTCCAGCACCGGGGTGCCATCCAGCAGGTCCAGCCCGCTCACCTGCAGGCGCACGTCGCCGGGGCGCGCGTCGATGCCCTCCAGGCGCAGCAGGGACAGGCCCAGCGGATTGGGGCGGAAGGGCGAGCGCGAGGCGAACACGCCCACGCGCCGGTTGCCGCCCAGGCGGGGCGGGCGCACCTGGGGCCGCCAGCCGGCCGCCTGGGTGGCGTGGAAGAGAAAGACCACCCACAGGTGGGAGAAGTCCGCCAGCCCGTCCACCGTGCGCGGGTCGTCGCAGGGCGGCAGCAGCTCGATGTGGCCGCGCGCGGCGGGCACCAGGCCGCCCTGGCGGGGGATGCCGAACTTGTCGCGGAAGGGACTGTGCACGCGGCCGACGGGCGGCAGGCTCGGGGGGCTGTATGGCAT
>JALVPS010000339.1 GCA_027031685.1 Gammaproteobacteria bacterium
CGACGCTGCCTGAGGCCGCCGCATGGTCTACCCTTGGTTGGACAGGCAATCCCGCGAACCAAAGGAGGCAATGCGATGGCAGCAAAGAAGATTCTCATGCTGGTGGGCGACTTCGTGGAGGACTACGAGGCCATGGTCCCCTTCCAGACCCTGCTCACCGTGGGGCACCAAGTGGACGCGGTGTGCCCCGACAAGCAGCCCGGCGACACGGTGGCCACGGCCGTGCACGACTTCGAGGGCCACCAGACCTACAGCGAGAAGCCGGGCCACAACTTCCACATCAACGCCGACTTCGCGGCCGTCGATCCGGCCGCCTATGACGCGCTGGTGATCCCCGGCGGGCGCGCCCCGGAGTACCTGCGCCTCAACCCGCGCGTCATCGAGATCGTGCAGCACTTCCACGGCGAGCGGAAACCCATCGCCACTATCTGCCACGGCGCGCAGATCCTGGCCGCCGCCGGCGTGCTGTCCGGCGCGCACTGCATGTGCTACCCGGCGGTGCGGCCGGAGGTGGAGGCGGCCGGGGCCGTGTACGAGGAGGTCAACGAAACCTTCAGCAATGCCGTGGTGGACGGCCACCTGGTGACCGCCCCCGCCTGGCCGGCCCATCCCGACTGGATGCGCAAGTTCCTCGACGTGCTCGGCACACGGATCACCCCCTGATGCACCGCGGTCCGCGCCGGATGGTCGCGCTTGAATCGCCCCGGCGCGGACCCAATGTAGGGCACAGACCGCGATCTGCCCGCACCCCCGTCGCAGATCAAGGGCGCCGGCCCGTGCCGGTGCCACACTGCGGCGACAGGTGCGTGCGGTTTGCCCATCCCGCCCTGCCGGAACGACCAGAACAACGACGGAGTCGCTGATCGATGCCCTTTTCCAAGGACTTGCTCATCCTCACCCGACGGCTGCACCTGACGGCGGAGAAGCGCGTCCAGCCGCTGCGCTGGCAGCCCGCCGCCGACGTGTACGAAGGCCGCGACGGCTGGCTCATCAAGCTGGAGCTGGCCGGCGTGCGGCGGGAGGATGTGCGGCTGCACGTGCGTGGCAACTTCCTCAGTATCGCCGGGCGGCGGGTGGACGTGGAACGTCAGCGCGAGCGCGGCCTGCGGCTGCGGTCGATGGAGATCACCTACGCCGAGTTCGAGCGCGGCTTCGAATTCCCGCGCAGCATCGAGCAGGCGCGCATCCTGACGGACTTTCGCAACGGCATGTTGCTCGTGCGGATCGCATTGGAGGTGTGACGATGACCGATAACGAGAGCCAGTTCGAACTCCCCATCTTCCCGCTGCGCAACAGCGTGCTGTACCCCTACGCGCTGGGGCCCTTCTCCGCCGGGCGACGTGTGTCCATCGCGGCCATCGACGCCGCCGTGGAGAGCGAGTCCAAGGAGCTGGCCGTGTTCGCCCAGCGCGACATCGCCGCCGACGTGCCCAACGAGGAGCAGCTCTACACGGTGGGCACCAAGGCGGTGGTCAAGCAGATGGCCCGCTCCGAGGAGACCGTGGAGATGATCCTGCAGGGCGTGGAGCGGGTGCGCCTGGTGAAGCTGGAGGCCCAGGACCCCTACCTGCGTGGCCGCCTGGAGGCCCTGCCCATGCCCGAGTGGGAGGACACGCCGGAGGCCGAGGCCCTGAAGCGCGAGCTCATCTCGCTCACCAAGCAGTACCAGAACATGGTGCAGATGAGCATGAGCTTCGACATCGAGCAGGCCGCGCTGCAGATGGAAGACCCCATGCAGCTGGTCTACTTCCTGGCCATGATCCCCAACATCGAGGTGGAGAAGTCGCAGCGCATCCTGGAGGCGGACAGCGCGCTGGAGGCCATGAAGCTCCTGCACGAGTACCTGTCGCACGAGATCAAGGTGCTCAAGCTGCGCAAGGAGATCGCCGGCCAGGTGCAGGGCGAGATGGAGAAGCAGCAGCGCGAGCACCTGCTGCGCCAGCAGCTGCGCGCCATCCAGGAGGAGCTGGGCGAGACCAACCCCGAGGACCAGGAGGTGGCCGAGCTGCGTCGCCGGCTGGAGGAGACGGAGCTGCCCGAGCTGGTGCGCGAGGAGGCCGAGCGCGAGCTGAACCGCATGCAGCGCCTCAACGCCTCCTCGCCCGACTACCAGGTCATCCGCAGCTATCTGGACCTGATCCTGGAGCTGCCGTGGACCAAGGAGACCGAGGACGTCCTCGACCTCAAGCACGCCCGCGAGGTGCTGGACGAGGACCACTACGGCCTGGACAAGATCAAGGAGCGCATCCTGGAGCAGCTGGCGGTGCTCAAGCTCAACCCCGAGGCCAAGGCGCCCATCCTGCTGTTCGTGGGCCCGCCGGGGGTGGGCAAGACCTCGCTGGGCAAGTCCATCGCCCGCGCCCTGGGGCGCAAGTTCGAGCGCCTCAGCCTGGGCGGCCTGCACGACGAGTCGGAGCTGCGCGGTCATCGGCGCACCTACATCGGCGCCATGCCGGGGCGCATCATCCAGGCCATGCGCCGCGCCGGGGTGCGCAACCCGGTGCTCATGCTGGACGAGGTGGACAAGCTGGGGCGCGACTTCCGCGGCGACCCGGCCTCGGCGCTGCTGGAGATCCTGGACCCCAACCAGAACACCGACTTCCGCGACAACTATCTGGACCTGCCGTTCGACCTGTCGCACACCTTCTTCATCCTCACCGCCAACACCCTGGACACCATTCCGGGGCCGCTGCTGGACCGCATGGAGGTCATCCAGCTGTCCGGCTACAGCGACGAGGAGAAGCTGGAGATCGCCAAGCGCTACCTGGTGGACCGCCAGCGCAAGGAGGCCGGCCTGACGCCGGAACAGTTCGTGGTGCCGGACGAGACCCTGAAGGTCATCATCCAGGACTACACGCGCGAGGCCGGCGTGCGCAACCTGGAGCGCACCCTGGGGCGGCTGGCGCGCAAGGTGGCCCTGAAGATCGCCGAGGGCGAGCCGGCCCCCGAGCGCATCACGCCCGACATGCTGGGCGACATGCTCGGCAAGCCGCCTTACCAGCGCGAGAAGGCGCGCGAGGACCTGCCGCCGGGCGTGGCGGCCGGCCTGGCCTGGACGCCCACCGGCGGCGACGTGCTGTACATCGAGGCCATCCGCCTGCCCACCGGCGAGGGCCTCAAGCTCACCGGCCAGCTGGGCGACGTGATGAAGGAGTCGGCCCAGGCCGCTTACAGCTGGGTGCTGGCGCACCACGAGCTGCTGGGCATCGACGACACGGCCGGCTCGGTGCACGTGCACGTGCCGGCCGGCGCCATCCCCAAGGACGGCCCCTCGGCGGGGGTCACCATGGCCACCGCCATCGCCTCGGTGTACTCGGGGCACAAGGCGCGCTCGGACACGGCCATGACCGGCGAGATCACCCTCACCGGGCTGGTGCTGCCGGTGGGCGGCATCAAGGAGAAGGTGCTGGGCGCGCGCCGCCTCGGCTTCCAGCGTGTCATCCTGCCCAGGCAGAACGAGAAGGACCTGGACGACCTGCCGGAGGACGTGCGCGCGGAGATGGTCTTCATCCTCGTCGAGCGTATCGAGGAGGTGCTCAAGGCCGCCATCCCCGGCTTCGAGTTCACGCTGGATTAGCTCGCCTGATGCGGGGGCCATCCCTCGCCATCGTGGCATTCGTCCCCTCTCCCCCAGGGGGAGAGGGTCAGGGTGAGGGGGACACATCACTTCAACCGGTTTTTCCGTTTCAGATACAGGAGGAAACAGCCATGGCAACGACCCAACTGGAACAGGCCAAATGGGAAGAATTCTTCAATAACGTCTCCAAGCAGCTGGTCGGCCGCCCGGCGGAGATCGAGGTGGCGGGCATGGACGTGGGCGACCAGATCGAGGCCGAGTTCATCCCCATGACCGGCATCGTCTACGACCCCAAGGACGACCTCATCGAAGTGGCCTCCGACGTGGTGGACCACATCATCCGCAAGCCGCGCCAGGTGTGGGTGGACATCGGCGTGGACGGCCTGCACAGCGTGGAGGTGATCGACGCCGACGACCACCGGCAGATCATCAAGCTCGTCCAGCCCCTGGAGCTGCCGCCGCCGGCTTGACGGATC
>JALVPS010000340.1:0-3845 GCA_027031685.1 Gammaproteobacteria bacterium
GGACACACGTCGCCCGGCGGAGAAGGGCCCCAGCGCGTAGGGGTACAGCACGCTGTTGCGCAGCGGGAAGATGGGGAGTTCGAACTGGTTCTCGTTATCGGTCATCGTCACACCTCCAATGCGATCCGCACGAGCAACATGCCGTTGCGAAAGTCCGTCAGGATGCGCGCCTGCTCGATGCTGCGCGGGAATTCGAAGCCGCGCTCGAACTCGGCGTAGGCGATCTCCATCGACCGCAGCCGCAGGCCGCGCTCGCGCTGACGCTCCACGTCCACCCGCCGCCCGGCGATGCTGAGAAAGTTGCCGCGCACGTGCAGCCGCACGTCCTCCGGCCGCACGCCGGCCAGCTCCAGCTTGATGAGCCAGCCGTCACGGCCCTCGTACACGTCGGCGGCCGGCTGCCAGCGCAGCGGCTGGACGCGTTTCTCCGCCGTCAGGTGCAGCCGTCGGGTGAGGATGAACAGGTCCTGGGAAAAGGGCATCGATCAGCGACTCCGTCGTTGTTCTGGTCGTTCCGGCAGGGCGGGACGGGCAAACCGCGCGCCCCTGCTGCCGCAGTGTGGCACCGGCGCGGGCCGGCGCCCTTGATCTGCGACAGGGTGCGGGCAGATCGCGGTCTGTGCCCTACATTGGGTCCGCGCCGGGGCGATTCAAGCGCGACCGCCCGGCGCGGACCGCGGCGCATCAGGGGGTGATCTGCGTGCCGAGCACGTCGAGGAACTTGCGCATCCAGTCGGGATGGGCCGGCCAGGCGGGGGCGGTCACCAGGTGGCCGTCCACCACGGCGTTGCTGAAGGTCTCGTTGACCTCCTCGTACACGGCCCCGGCCGCCTCCACCTCCGGCCGCACCGCCGGGTAGCACATGCAGTGCGCGCCGGACAGCACGCCGGCGGCGGCCAGGATCTGCGCGCCGTGGCAGATAGTGGCGATGGGTTTCCGCTCGCCGTGGAAGTGCTGCACGATCTCGATGACGCGCGGGTTGAGGCGCAGGTACTCCGGGGCGCGCCCGCCGGGGATCACCAGCGCGTCATAGGCGGCCGGATCGACGGCCGCGAAGTCGGCGTTGATGTGGAAGTTGTGGCCCGGCTTCTCGCTGTAGGTCTGGTGGCCCTCGAAGTCGTGCACGGCCGTGGCCACCGTGTCGCCGGGCTGCTTGTCGGGGCACACCGCGTCCACCTGGTGCCCCACGGTGAGCAGGGTCTGGAAGGGGACCATGGCCTCGTAGTCCTCCACGAAGTCGCCCACCAGCATGAGGATCTTCTTTGCTGCCATCGCATTGCCTCCTTTGGTTCGCGGGATTGCCTGTCCAACCAAGGGTAGACCATGCGGCGGCCTCAGGCAGCGTCGTGGGCCGGTTCGGGCAGGCGGAAGGAGAGCAGCGCGGCGGCCAGCACGAAGGCGGTGGACCACCACAGGCAGCCGACCAGCCCGTGCTGCTGGTACACCCAGCCGGACAGCACCGTGCCGGCCAGCCGCCCGCCGGCGTTGGCCATGTAGTAGAAGCCCACGTTCATGGCCACCCGGTCGCGGTCCGAATAGGCCAGGATCAGGTAGGAGTGCACCGCCGAGTTGATGGCGAACACCACGCCGAACAGGATCAGCCCGCCGACGATGACCGGCCCCGGCGGCCAGCCCTGCTGCAGGGCCAGGGCGATGCCGGCCGGGAAGGCGGCCAGCACGAAGGCCCACAGGCGGGCCGTGCCGCCGCCCGGCCCGTGGCCGTGGTGGGCGCGGCCCAGCAGGCCCGGCGCGCTGGCCTGCACGATGCCGTAGCCGATCACCCACAGGGCCAGGAAGCCGCCCACCCACATGAAGTCCCAGCCCAGCCGGTCGTACAGGAACACCGGCAGGCCCACCACGAACCACACGTCGCGCGAGCCGAACAGGAAGAAGCGCGCCGCCGACAGCCAGTTGATGGCCGCCACGCGGGAGAACACCTGGGTGAACTTGGGCTTGCCCTTCATGCGCCCCACCCCGCCGGGCAGCAGCAGGGCGGTGACCACCCCGGCCACCGCCAGCAGGGCGGCCAGGATGGCCAGCGCGGCGCGGAAGCCCCACAGCTGCAGCAGGGCGGCGCCGACGAAGAAGCCGGCCCCCTTGAGGGCGTTCTTGGAGCCGGTCAGCACCGCCACCCAGCGGAACAGGCGCGAGCCGCCGCCGCTGCCGGAGATGGCCTTCACCGAGGCCTTGGCGGACATCTTGTTGAGGTCCTTGGCGATGCCGGACAGGGCCTGGGCGGTCATCACGTAGGGCACGCTCAGCCAGGCGTCCGGCACGGTGAGCATGAGCAGGGCCAGCACCTGCAGGGCCATGCCCATGTGCATGGTGCGGTTCAGGCCGATGCGCGCCCCCAGCCAGCCGCCCACCAGGTTGGTCACCACGCCGAAGAACTCGTAGAAGAGGAACAGCATGGCGATCTCGAACGGCGAGTAGCCCAGCTGGTGGAAGTACAGCACCACCAGCATGCGGATGGCGCCATCGGTGATGGTGAAGGCCCAGTAGCCGCCGGTGACCACAAGGTAGTCGCGCACCGCGCGCTCCATCAGCCGCGCCCCCACAGGGTCCACACCCCGATGGCGATGAAGCCCACCCCGGCCACGGTGTGCAGCACCCCCTCGCTCACGTGGCGCGACAGCCAGCCGCCGGCCAGCACGCCCAGGGCCGAGGTGGCCACCAGGGCCAGGGCGGCGCCGGCGAACACCAGCCACTTGTTGGTGTCGCGGTCGGCGGCGAACAGCAGCGTGGCCAGCTGCGTCTTGTCGCCCAGCTCGGCCACGAACACGGTGGCGAACACGGTCAGGAACAGGCGTGGATCGGACATGAGGTCTCTCCCGGGCAGTGTGGCGTAAAGGGCAGGCGCGGACGGGGACAGGGCCACCGCCGGTGGCGCCGGGGCAGGAGTATAGCCACCCAGCGCGCGGTCTCCCCCATGGCCATGCCGCCGGCCGCCTATACTCGGAGAGAGCCCCTACCGCGGGAGGTCGCCATGCTCACCATCGAACACCTGGAGGCACGCCTCGCCGCCCTGCAGCCAGAGGCGCTGCCGCCGCGCGAGGCGCGTGCCGCCCGCCGCCTGCGCCGCCAGCTGCAGGCAAGGCTGGCCGAGCTGCGCCTGGCGCAGGCCAACGACTGGGCCCGGCGCAACTGGCTGGACTGCATCGAACGGGTACTGGACGAGCTGGGACGGCGGGTGGACCGGCTGGTCTGCGGACGCCGCTGAGGCGGCGCGGGCCGCTCAGGCCGGCAGGTGCAGGTCCGGCACCACCTGCCGCAGCACGCGGTCGAAGCGGTCACGAATCTGCGCCAGGGCAGCGGGATTCTCGGCCTCGAAGCGCAGGCTGAGGGAGGGGGTGGTATTGGAGACACGCACCAGCCCCCAGCCGTCCGGGTACTCCACCCGCAGCCCGTCCAGGGTGACGATGCGCAACCCGTCGAATTCGTCGCGGCGCCGCTCCAGGGCGCGCATCACCTGCCGCAGGCGGTAGTCGGACTCGAAGGGCAGCAACAGCTCGGGCGTGCTCACCGTGTCCGGCAGGCGGCCGAACACGGCGCTGGCCGGCGCCGCCTGCCGGCTCAGCAGGGCCAGCAGGCGGGCGGCAGTGTACAGGGCGTCGTCGAAGCCGTACCACCCGTCGCGGAAATACAGGTGGCCGGCCAGCTCGCCGCCCAGCTCGGCGCCACTCTCTGCCATGGCCTGGCGGATCAACGAATGGCCGGAGGGCACCAGCCGCGCGGTGCCGCCCAGGGCCTCCACCATGCGCCCCAGGTGCCAGCTCGACTTGACGTCGTACAGCACGGTGGCACCCGGCTTGCGCTGCAACAGCTCGTCGGCGAACAGCATCATC
>JALVPS010000340.1:3855-4034 GCA_027031685.1 Gammaproteobacteria bacterium
GGCCAGCCCCAAGTCGAAGCGGCCGCTGCCGAGCAGGGTCTGCAGGGCCTCAAGGTTGGCCGGCTCGGAGGGGTTGGGGTGATGGTTGGGGAAACGTCCGTCGGGCTCGCCGAACAGCACCGTCACCTCGCAGCCCAGGGCGCGCAGCAGGCGCGGCGCCAACACCCCGGCCACCCCGT
>JALVPS010000341.1 GCA_027031685.1 Gammaproteobacteria bacterium
GCCGTAGGGTAGGCAGCAGGCTGCCGCCGGCGGCCGCGAACAGCAGCCAGCTCAGCCACGGGATGTGCAGCCAGGTGGGCGAGAGGGGCCGGTCCAGCACCAGCACCCCGGCCAGCAGGCAGGTGGCCGCCAGCAGGCGGCGGCCACCGTCGCGCTGCTGGCGGCGCAGGGTGGTGGTCAGTTCCGCCAGCTGGTCGGCGCGGTAGTTCACCTGCAGCCGCTCGCGCGCCAGCTTGGCCACCAGCTCCTGGGCCAGCACTGGCGTCTCTGGCGCCATCTCCAGCAGGCGCGGCATCTGCGCCTGCAGGCCCTTGAGGAAGGCGCGCACCCCCATCTGCTCCTGCATCCAGTCCTCGATGAAGGGCTTGGCCGTTTTCCACAGGTCCAGGTCGGGGTAGATCTCCCGCCCCAGCCCCTCGATGTTGAGCAGCGTCTTCTGCAGCAGCACCAGCTGCGGCTGCACCTCCATGTTGAAGCGGCGCGCGGTCTGGAACAGGCGCAGCAGGAAGTGGCCGAAGGAGATCTCGCGCAGGGGCCGCTCGAAGATGGGCTCGCACACGGTGCGGATGGCCGCCTCGAAGTCGTTCACGCGCGTGTCGGGCGGCACCCAGCCGGACTCCACGTGCAGCTCGGCCACGCGCAGGTAGTCGCGGTGGAAGAAGGCGTAGAAGTTCTCCGCCAGGTAGCGCTGGTCCTCCGGCGTGAGGGAGCCGACGATGCCGAAATCGACGGCGATGTACTGCGGCGCGGCCGGGTCGTCGGCGTTGACGAAGATGTTGCCGGGGTGCATGTCGGCGTGGAAGAAGTTGTGGCGGAACACCTGGGTGAAGAACACCTCCACGCCGCGCTCGGCCAGCGCCTGCATGTCCACGCCGCGCGCCCGCAGGGCGTCCATGTCGCTCACCGGGATGCCGTAGATGCGCTCCATGACCATCACCCGCTGCGAGGTGAGCGACCATTCCACGGTCGGCACGTACAGCAGCTCGGAGCCCTCGAAGTTGCGCCGCAGCTGGGAGGCGTTGGCCGCCTCGCGCAGCAGGTCCAGCTCGTCGAAGATGGTCTTCTCGTATTCGGCCACCAGCTCCACCGGGCGCAGGCGGCGCGCCTCCGGCCAGTAGCGGCGCGCCAGCCGGGCCAGGATGTACATCAGCTCGATGTCGCGGGCGATGACCTTCTCGATGCCCGGCCGCACCACCTTGACCACCACCGCGCGGCCGTCCTTGAGGGTGGCGGCGTGCACCTGGGCGATGGAGGCCGAGGCCATGGGCTGGGGGTCGAAGCTGGCGAAGGTCTCGGCGATGGGGCGGCCGATGGCCTGCTCGATGATGGCGCAGGACTGGTCGCTGGGGAACGGCGGCACCCGGTCTTGCAGTTTGGCCAGCTCGGTGGCCAGGTCGGGCGGCAGCAGGTCGCGCCGGGTGGACAGCATCTGGCCGAACTTGATGAAGATGGGCCCCAGGTCCTCCAGCGCCTTGCGCAGGCGCACGGCGCGCGGTTCGCGGTGGCGGCGGAACCAGTTCCAGGGCGCCAGGTAGTAGGCGAAGCGGATGGGGCGGAAGATGCGCAGGGCAAAGATGAACTCGTCCAGCCCGTGGCGCAGGAAGACCATGTTGATCTTCAGCAGGCGCATCAGCTGGCGCAGACGCTTCATGGGCGGGCCCCCCGGAGCGGCACGGCGCCGCTCATGGGGCGGCGGGCGGCTCGGCGGGGCGCAGGCGCCGCTCCAGGCGCCGCACGCGCGCGGCCAGCCGGTCCAGGTCCTCGCGCAGCCGGTCCACGGCGGCCACGAAGTCCTGCACCTCGTCGCGGGTGGGCAGCAGCTCGGCCTCCTCCTGCAGGTACTCCCGGGTGTCCAGGCGCAGCGCCTCCAGGCTGTCGGCCAGCCAGCGGCGCAGGCCGCGCGCGGCGCTGCCCAGGCGGTGCGCGGCGAAATCGCCCACCACCTTGCTGGCCAGCTCCTCCCAGTCGATCTCCAGCTGCTCGAGGATGTCGGCGAAGCGCTGCAGGACGTGGCTCTCGCCCAGGATCTCCACTTCGCCGCGGCTGAGCAGCTCGGCGGGGTTGGGGCTGCGCACCATGCGGTACAGGGCCAGGGCGCTGCCGCGCACCACGCAGTCCGGGGCCCGCTCGCAGCGGGCGCGCAGGTCGATGGCCCCGGCCTGCGGCAACACGTACAGGGTGAGGCGCGGCGTGCTCAGGTCGAACTCCAGACAGCGGCCGTCCAGCTCCCCGAGCTGGTCCGCCACCTCCGGGTCCAGCGCCAGGTAGCGATTGAACAGCGCCTCCAGGGTGTCCAGCAGCAGCGGGGGCAGGGCGTCGCTCATGCCAGCACGTACCCCTTGTGCAGGGCGACCACGCCGCCGGTGAGATTGAAATAGTCGCAGCGCTCCAGCCCGGCCGCGGCCATCATGTCCTTGAGTGTCTCCTGGTCCGGGTGCATGCGGATGGACTCCGCCAGGTAGCGGTAGCTGTCGGCGTCGTTGACCAGCAGCTTGCCCATGAGCGGCAGGGCGGTGAAGGAGTACAGGTCGTACACGCGGCTGAAGGCGCGGCTCACCGGGCGCGAGAACTCCAGCACCAGCACCTTGCCGCCGGGGCGGGTGACGCGCTGCATCTCGCGCAGGGCGGCGGCCTTGTCGGTCACGTTGCGCAGGCCGAAGGCGATGGTCACCACGTGGAAGCTGGCGTCGGGAAAGGGCAGCCGCTCGGCGTTCACCTGGGCGAAGGACACGTTGCGCACCACCCCCTCGTCCACCAGCCGGCGCCGGCCCTGCTCCAGCATGGAGCTGTTGATGTCCGCCAGCACCACGCGGCCGGACTCGCCCACCTGCGAGGCGAAGGCGCGCGCCAGATCGCCGGTGCCGCCGGCCAGGTCCAGCACCTGCATGCCGGGCCGCACCGCCGCCTGGGCCACCGTGAAGCGCTTCCACAGACGGTGGATGCCGAAAGACATGGCGTCGTTCATTAGGTCGTAGCGGCGCGCCACGGAGTGGAACACCTCGCCCACCTTGCGCACCTTCTCCTCCACCGGCACCTCCTGGTAGCCGAAGTGGGTGGTGCGCGGGCGCTCGTCGCGGGGCGTGTCGGGGTCGTTCATGGCGGTGCCTGCCAGGGCGTTGCGGGGAGCGCCATGATACTAGCAGCGCGGCGCGCTGGCGAAGGCGGGGTGGTGTGCGGCATGGCGAGGTCACGGGTCAGCGGCCGACAGGGAGACCCTGCCGGATAGGGAGAGGCCGGACTTGGCACATTGCCGATTCTTGCGAAGCTTGCTGAGAGGGTCTGTCTGTGAAGTCGGTCACATCACGCAAATTTGAGGGAAGATAGGATGGATTTGAGCCTAGGAAACCGTGGTGTTTACTGATTTTGTATCTTGAAAAATCAGTTGGTTGTGACTGGATAATGAAAAATACTTGGGTTTTCTATGCTGCCTGTTAATTTTCCCATAATTTTGAGGGTATGTATAAGGTTCAACAACGCGGGGAGCAATTCCAATGAAAACAAAGTTCTTGCGGGCTATGGGCGTTGGGCTTTTGAGCGCGGTCTCGCTGACGGTGCAGGCAGGGGTTATCCCCACGCAGGGCACCTGGACGACGACGCTGCAGGGGCGTGACCTGGACGGCGATCCCAGCACCTTTGAGGCCTATTACGACACCGTACTGGGTATCACCTGGCTGGCGGACGCGAACTACGCCAAGACATCGGGTGCCCACAGCAGTGGTCTAATGACCTGGAGCGCGGCCAAGGCCTGGGCTGAAGCCTTGGATATCTACGGCTTCAATGACTGGCGCCTGCCGATGATGGTTGACACAGGCGCGTTAGGCTGCGAAGAGATTGCCTATAGCGGCACAGACTGTGGCTTCAACGTTCAGACCGTTAGCGGGGGCGTGGTGTACAGCGAGCTGGCGAGCATGTTCTACGACACTTTGGGCAACCTGGGCCAATTCGATACGAGTGGAAATTCACAATCGGACTATGGTCTTACCAATACCGGCCCGTTTACCAATCTTGTGGGAGTTGATTACTGGTTTGGGTTGGAATACCCGCTTGACACTGACCAAGCGTGGAGATTCAGCTTCGGGAATGGACTCCAGAACAATCTAGGTAAGGACAACGGGAAATTGGCATGGGCCGTCCGCTCCGGCGATGTCGCCCCCGTGCCGATTCCCGCAACGGTCTGGCTGTTTGGCAGTGGGCTGATTGGCCTGCTGGGGCTGGCCAGGCGCAGGGGCTGATACCGGCGGCAGGCCAGGGAACCTTGGCCCGCCTAAGCCAGCATCTTTCCAGGGTGTTCAGCGGGGCGATTGCGTCCCGCCGGCGCTGAGTCGGCTCAGAACTCCGGCTCGGTGCGGCGGGTGTAGCCGGCCTCTTCGAGGCGCTTGAGGTAGTCCTGCCAGTATTCCTCGTAGCGGGTGCCCAGTTCCCACAGGGTTTCCCAGCTGTAGATGCCGCTGTCGTGACCGTCGGAGAACTTGAGCTTGACGGCGTAGTTGCCGACCGGCTCGATGTCCTCGATCTCCACGAATTCCTTGCCCACCTGCAGCACCTCCTGGCCCGGGCCGTGGCCGCGCACCTCGGCGGAGGGGGAGTACACGCGCAGGTACTCGCAGGGCAGTTCGAAGCGGGTGCCGTCCTCGTAGGCCAGTTCGAGGACGCGCGACTTCTGGTGCAGCTTGATCTCCGAGGGTCGATGGGTCATGGCAGTGTTCCGCTGGTTCGCTTCCGGGGGAGCGCATGATCGGCACTGGCCGGGTGGCGGTCAAGAAGGGCGCACCCGGTGGGGTTGGTTCACAGGATGTAGCGGGTGAGGTCCTCGTCCTGCACCAGCTCGCCCAGGTGGGCGTCCACGTAGGCGGCGTCCACCACCACCGATTCGCCGGCCCGGTCCGGGGCCTCGAAGGACAGCTCGTCCATGAGGCGCTCCATGACCGTGTGCAGACGGCGCGCGCCGATGTTCTCGGTGCGCTGGTTGACCTCGAAGGCCACCTCGGCGATGCGCTGCACGCCGTCGTCGCTGAAGCGCACGGTGATGCCCTCGGTGGCCAGCAGGGCGCTGTACTGCTCGGTGAGGGAGGCGTCGGTCTCGGTGAGGATCTTGACGAAGTCGTCCACCTGCAGGGCGTCCAGCTCCACGCGGATGGGCAGCCGCCCCTGCAGCTCGGGGATGAGGTCGGACGGCTTGGCGAAGTGGAAGGCGCCGGAGGCGATGAACAGGATGTGGTCGGTGCGCACCATGCCGTATTTGGTGCTCACCGTGCAGCCCTCCACCAGCGGCAGCAGGTCGCGCTGCACGCCCTCCCGGGACACGTCGGCGCCGCTGGTCTCGCCGCGCTTGGCCACCTTGTCCAGCTCGTCGAGAAAGACGATGCCGTTCTCCTCCACGTTCTCGATGGCCCGCTGCTTGAGCTCCTCCTCGTTGATGAGCTTGTGGGCCTCCTCCTCGGTGAGCAGGCGGCGCGCCTCGCGGATCTTGAGCTTGCGCGTGCGGGTGCGGCGCCCGCCCAGGTTCTGGAACAGGCCCTGCAGCTGGCTGGCCATCTCCTCCATGCCGGGCGGGGTCATGATCTCCACCCCCAGCGGGGCGGCGGATACCTCGATCTCGATCTCGCGCTCGTCCAGCTCCCCCTCGCGCAGCTTCTTGCGCAGCTTCTGGCGGGTGGCGCTGTCCGTCTCGGCGGCCGGCTCGCCGGCCATGAAGCCGGCCCGCGGCTGCGGCAGCAGGGCGTCCAGGATGCGCTCCTCGGCGGCGTCCTCGGCGCGTGGGCGCACGCGGGCGATCTCCTGCTCGCGCATCATCTTCACCGCCGCGTCGGCCAGGTCGCGGATGATGGAGTCCACCTCCCGCCCCACGTAGCCCACCTCGGTGAACTTGGTGGCCTCAACCTTGATGAAGGGGGCGTTGGCCAGGCGCGCCAGGCGGCGGGCGATCTCCGTCTTGCCCACCCCGGTGGGGCCGATCATGAGGATGTTCTTGGGGGTCACCTCCTGGCGCAGCTCGGGCGGCAGCTGCAGGCGCCGCCAACGGTTGCGCAGGGCGTTGGCCACGGCCCGCTTGGCGGCGGCCTGGCCGATGATGTGCTTGTCCAGTTCCTGCACGATCTCGCGGGGGGTCATGGCGGACATGGCGTGGGCTCCTCGTTCAACCCGTCAGTTCTTCGATGGTGACGTGGCGGTTGGTGTAGATGCAGATGTCGGCGGCGATGGCCAGCGCCCGCTCCACCACCTCGCGCGCGCCCAGCTCGGTGTTGTCCAGCAGGGCGCGCGCGGCGGCCTGGGCGTAGGGCCCGCCGGAGCCGATGGCGATCAGGCCGTCCTCCGGCTCGATGACGTCGCCGTTGCCGGAGATGATCAGCGAGCTGTGCGCGTCGGTCACAGCCAGCAGGGCCTCCAGGCGGCGCAGGGCGCGGTCGGTGCGCCAGTCCTTGGCCAGCTCCACGGCGGCGCGCGTGAGGTTGCCGTGGTGGGCCTGCAGCTTGCCCTCAAAGCGCTCGAACAGGGTGAAGGCATCGGCCGTGCCGCCGGCGAAGCCGGCCAGGATCTTGCCGTCGTACAGGGTGCGCACCTTGCGCGCGTTGGACTTCATGATGGTGTTGCCCATCGTCACTTGGCCGTCGCCGCCCAGGGCGACGTGCCGGCCGCGCCGCACGGCGCAGATGGTGGTGCCTCGAAACTGCTCCACGGGGCCTCTCCGCTGCCAATGAGATAGTGGGATTCTATCCCAAAGCGGCGCCGTTCAGTCGCGCCGCCGGCGCCGCGCGCGCGGGTGGGCGGCGTCGTACACCTGGGCCAGGTGCTGGAAGTCGAGATGGGTGTAGATCTGGGTGGTGGCCAGGCTGGCGTGGCCCAGCAGCTCCTGCACGGCGCGCAGGTCGCCGCTGGACTCCAGCAGGTGGCTGGCGAAGGCGTGCCGCAGGCGGTGCGGATGGACGTGCTCGGGCAGGCCCTGCTGGCGGGCGCGCCGGTCCAGGCGCTGCTGGATGGCGCGCCGCGACAGGCGGCCGCCGCGGCGGGACAGGAACAGGGCCGGCTGCGGGCCGCGCCCGCGCAGCCACTCCTCGCGCAGCGCCAGCCAGTCGCGCAGGGCGGCGCGCGCCTTGCGCCCCACGGGCACCATGCGCGTCTTGCCCCCCTTGCCGGTGACGCGCACCAGGCTGAGGTCGTCGGTCAAGTCCTCGCGGTCCAGGGCGGCCACCTCCGACAGGCGCAGGCCGGAGGAGTAGATGAGCTCCAGCAGGGCGCGGTCGCGGCGGGTGAGCGGGTCGTCGCCGGGCAGGTCCAGCAGGCGCTCGGTGTGGTCGATGGACAGGGTGGCCGGCAGCGGCCGTTCACCGCGCGGGGCGCGCAGCTCGGCCACCGGGTCGTGCGCGGCGCGGCCGCTGTGGCGCAGCCAGCGGTACAGGCCGCGCAGGGCGGACAGGCGGCGCTGCAGGGAGTGGGGCGCAAGGCCGGCGGCGTGGCGCGTCGCCAGGTAGCGGCGCAGCAGGGCTGTGTCCACGGCGGTCCAGTCGTCGATGCCCTCAGTGGCCAGATGCGCCTCCACGTCGCGCAGGTCGCGGCGGTAGGCGGCCACGGTGTGGGCGGCGTAGCGGCGCTCGCCCGCCAGGTGCCGCAGAAAGGCCTCGCGGGTGGCCGCCAGGCTCACCGGCCCGGCCGGTCGTGGTGCTGGATGGCGCGGCTGAGGGCCTCGCCCAGGTAGCCCAGGAAGAGGGTGCCCATGCCGGGGTGGAAGCGGGTCGACTGGTAGCTGCCCAGGGCCAGGAAGCCCACCGGCTTCACGCCCTGCAGGGGCACGAAGGCGGCCGACTTCACCTCGTCGGCGTCGGCGCCGAACAGGAACTGCACCTGCTCGGTGTTCAGGCCGCCGCACTGCGGGCGGCCGCTCTCGAAGGGGCGCGGGAAGAGCTGGCGCGTCTCCTCAAGGCTCACGTCGTGCAGCGAGCTGGCGCGGGCCAGGCGGGTGAACAGGCTCAGGTTGACGAAGTCGGCGCGGAAGGTCTGCAGCATCTGGTCGCGCGCCGTGGCCAGCACGTCGTCCAGGCTGTCGCACTCGATGAGGGTCATGGAGAAGCGGTGCAGGCGGCCGCTCAGCTCCTCGTTCTCGCGGGCGATCTTGACCAGCTCCACCAGCTTGCGCTCGGCGGCCTGCTGGCGGCCGCGCAGCAGCTCGATCTGGCGCTCCACCAGCGACACCGCGCCGCGCGCGGCATGGGGCAGCTGCAGGTTGGCCAGCAGGGCCTCGTGGCGCTGGAAGAAGTCGGGGTGGGCGCGCAGGTAGTCGGCGACCTGTTCCTCGGAGAGCATGGCGGATGCCGGCGCGCTGGGGGTGGGACTCATAGTTCGATACTGCCCTCGAAGACGGTGGTGGCGGGCCCCGTGAGATACACCGGCGCATCGCCGCCCTGCCACTCAATGATAAGTTGGCCGCCGGGAAGATCAACCGCCACCCGCTCGCCCAGCAGGCCCTGCAGGCGGCCGCTCACCACCGCCGCGCAGGCGCCGCTGCCGCAGGCCAGCGTCTCGCCCGCGCCGCGTTCCCACACGCGCAGCCGGAGGCGCCCGGCGTCCACCACCTCCATGAAACCCACGTTGGTGCGCTGCGGGAAGCGCGCGTGGTGCTCGATGCGCGGGCCGAGGGCGGTGACCGGCGCCGCCGCCACGTCCGCCACGCTCAGCACGGCGTGGGGGTTGCCCATGGACACCACGCCCACGGTGAGCGTTTCGCCGTCCACCTCGAGCGGGTAGGTGACCGCCTGCGCCTCGGCCCGGAAGGGGATGTCGGCCGGTGCCAGCCGCGGCGCGCCCATGTTCACGCGCACCTGGCCGTCGGGCTGGATGCCGAGGATCATTAGCCCGTCCTGGGTCTCGACCGGGAACTCGTCGCGATCGGTGAGGCCCTTGTCGCGTACGAAGCGGGCGAAGCAGCGCGCCCCGTTGCCGCACTGCGCCACCTCGCTGCCGTCGGCGTTGAGGATGCGGTAGCGGAAGGCCACGTCCTGGTTGCGCGGTGGTTCCACCAGCAGGATCTGGTCGCAGCCCACGCCGAAGTGGCGGTCGGCGATGTGGCGCGCCTGCTCCGGCGTGAGGGAAACGGGCTGGTTGATGGCGTCGATGACCACGAAGTCGTTGCCGATGCCCTGCATCTTGGTGAACTGGATCTGCATGACGGGGACGCGGGATGCGCCGGGAAGGGGGTCGGATGGCCAGTATAGCCCGCCGCGCCGCCGCCCCACCACGTGACTGGCCGGCGGGCGCGCACACGGCGTTGTGACCGGCTGCACAGGCCCGCCGACGGGTGGCCCGAACGGGCCGCCAAAACCCGCGAAAATTAGGCCAGATCCGGGAAGCTGTGCTATCGTCCGCGTCCACCGCACCACGGCGCAGCCCGCTTCCCGCCGGGGCGGGCGGTGCCCCGGCACTGTGCTGGACAGGGCCGGCATCCGGACGAGACGCGATGTCGCCCCGCGACACTTCGACGACACTGCAAACAGGAGTCTCTCATGACTGATGTAACCAAAGAACTGGACGCTCGGGGCCTGAACTGCCCGCTGCCCATCCTGAAGGCGAAGAAGGCCATCAACGAACTCAACTCCGGTGAAGTGCTGAAGGTCATCGCCACCGACCCGGGTTCGGTCAAGGATTTCGAGGCCTTCACCAAGCAGACAGGTCATGAATTGCTGGAGAGCGCCGAGCAGGGCGGCGAGTTCGTCTTCCTGATCAAGAAGTCCTGAGCGGCCAGCGCCGCCAACACCGACGAGGGGGCCCCGCTGGCCCCCTCGTCGGTTGTAGGGCACGAACATCCCCGCCGGCCCCGCTTCCCTTTCCCCGTAGCCCGTCCGCTCAGCGCCGCCCGCTCAGCGCCGCCCGCTCACCAGCAGGTGACGGTCGCTCACCACCTCCACCCCCAGCCAGTCCAGACCCGCCGCGGCGAGCTGCGCCTCCACCTCGGCCGGCTCGAAGGCCGCCCGCAGGGAGGCGCGGAAGTCCGCCCGCAGCACGGGCGGGGCGTCGGCGGCGTACTGCGCCACCAGCTGCGCCACGGCCTCGTCGTCGGGCGGGCGGCGCAGATCCATGATGCATACGCGGGTGCCGGGCCCGGCCGCCTCGGTCACCGCGCGCCACAGCACCTGCGGGTCGTGCAGGTGGTGCAGCAGGCTGTTGGAGATGAGCGCCGCCCAGGGGCCGGGCGGCAGCGGGTCGCGGGGCAGCAGGCAGCGCCGCAGGGTGATGCGCCCTCCGGCCGGGTGGGTACGGTTGCGGCGCGCCGCCTCGGCCAGCATGTTGGGGCCGCCGTCCACGGCCACGATGGCCGCCCGCGGGTAGGCGGTGGCGAAGCGGCGCGTGATGTCGCCCGGGCCACAGCCCAGGTCCAGCACGCGCCCGCTGTCGAAGTCCGGGAAGCGGGCGCGGAACAGGGCCACGAAGCGGTCGTGGGCCTCGGCGAAGTCGGCCGCGGCGTAGGCCGCCACCTGGGCGGGGCTGTCCATGAGCTCCGGCTCGGGGCGACGCTTCATCGCGCTAATCCACGGGAGGAAGGTGCTCCCCGGCCATGAGCTGCTCCAGGCTCTCCCGCTCGCGGGCCACGAACACCGTGCCGCCGTCCACCAGCAGCTCTGGCGGACGTGGCCGGCTGTTGTAGTTGGAGCTCATGGTGAAGCCGTAGGCGCCGGCCGAGCGCATGGCCAGCAGGTCGCCGGGGGCCAGTGCCAGCTCGCGGCCCTTGCCCAGGAAGTCGCCGGTCTCGCAGATGGGGCCGACGATGTCCCAGCGGCGCGGTGCGGCGTCGCTGTCACGCTCTACGCGCACGATGTCCTGCCAGGCCTGGTAGAGGGCCGGGCGCAGGTTGTCGTTCATGGCCGCATCGACGATGGCGAAGCGGTGCTCGCCGTTGTCCTTCAGGTACTCCACGCGCATGAGCAGCACGCCGGCATTGCCGGCGATGGCCCGTCCCGGCTCGAGCAGGATCTCGTAGGGGCTGCCGGCCAGCCGTGCCAGCAGGGCCTGGGCATGGTCGGCCGGCAGCGGCGGCTGCTCGTCGCGGTAGCGGATGCCCAGCCCGCCGCCCAGGTCCAGGTGGCGGATGGGGATGCCGCGCGCGGTCAGCCGCCCGGCCAGGTCCAGCACCCGCTCCAGGGCGTCCAGGAACGGGGCCGTGTCGGTGAGCTGGGAGCCGATGTGGCAGTCGATGCCCACTGGCGCGATGTGCGGCAGGGCGGCGGCGCGCGCGTACACCGCCTCCGCCTGGTGGATGTCGATGCCGAACTTGTTCTCGCGCAGGCCGGTGGAGATGTAGGGGTGGGTGCGGGCGTCCACGTCCGGATTGACGCGCAGCGACACCGGCGCGCGCCGCCCCAGCTCGCCGGCCACTGCGTTGAGCCGTTCCAGCTCGGCGCCGGACTCCACGTTGAAGCAGCGGATGCCCACCTCCAGGGCGCGGGCCATCTCGTCGGCGCGCTTGCCCACCCCGGAGAACACCACCCTGGCCGGATCGCCGCCGGCGCGCAGCACCCGCTCCAGCTCGCCCACCGAGACGATGTCGAAGCCGGAGCCCAGGCGCGCCAGCAGGGCCAGCACGGCCAGGTTGGAGTTGGCCTTGACGGCGTAGCAGATCAGGTGCGGGTGGTCGCCCAGGGCCCGGTCGAAGGCGTGCCAGTGGCGCTCCAGGGTGGCGCGGGAATAGACATAGGCGGGCGTGCCGTGGCGCGCGGCGATGGCCGTGAGGGGCACGTCCTCGGCGTGCAGCACGCCGTTGCGGTACTGGAAGTGGTCCACGGCTCAGCCCTTCTGCTTGTGCTGCGCGGGCGCCTCGTCCGGCAGGTACAGCGGCCCCTTCTGGCCGCAGGCGGACAGCAGCGACA
>JALVPS010000342.1 GCA_027031685.1 Gammaproteobacteria bacterium
GTGGCGGACAGGGCAGGGCCCACGCCGCCGCCGCCGGCAAGCCGGCGGTGACGGACTTCGAGCCGCTGCGCCGCTTCGCCGACGCCACCCTGCTGCGGGCCCGCCTGCACACCGGCCGCACGCACCAGATCCGCGTGCACGCCGCCGAGCTGGGCCACCCCCTGCTGGGCGACGACAAATACGGCGACTTCGCCGCCAACCGCCAGTGGCGGCGGCGTGGCCTGCGGCGGCTGTTCCTGCACAGCGCCACGGTGGCCTTCCGCTGGCCCCGCTCCGGGCGGCCCATGCGTTTCGAGGCGCCCCTGCCCGCCGACCTGCAAGACCTGCTCGACCGACTGCAAGAGAACCGCGCATGAATCGACCCTTCGACGTCCTCATCTTCGACTGGGACGGCACCCTCATGGACTCCGAGGCCCACATCGTGGCCTGCCTGCGCCAGGCCCTGGCCGCGGTCGGGCTGCCGCCGCAGCCCGACGAGGCCCTGCGCCAGGTGATCGGCCTGGGCCTGCGCGAGGCGCTGGCGGCACTCATGCCCGGCCAGCCGGCGGCACGCATCGACGCCGCCGTGGACGCCTACCGGCAGGAGTTTCTCGCCCCGCGCCCCACGCCCAGCGAGCTGTTCCCGGGCGTGCGCGAAACCCTGCACGCCCTGGCCGGGGCCGGCTACCGGCTGGCCGTGGCCACCGGTAAGTCGCGCCGCGGGCTGGACAAGGTGCTGGCCCAGACCGGCCTGGCGCCCCTGTTCGCGGCCACCGCCTGCGCCGATGAGACCCGCTCCAAGCCCCACCCGCGCATGCTCGAGGTGCTGCTGGCCGAGCTGGACGCGCCCGCCGGCCGCGCCCTCATGATCGGCGACACCGAGTTCGACCTGGCCATGGCGGCCCGCCTCGGCATGCCGCGCCTGGGCGTGGACTACGGCGTGCACGAGGCGGCGCGCCTGCGCCGGCACGCCCCGCTGGCCATCCTGTCCGACCTGCGCGAGCTGCCGCCCTGGCTGGCGGCGCGCGCCGAACTGCCGCTGGCGGCGGAGGGCTGAGCCGTGGGCGAGGCGAAGGACAAGCCGCGCGACGAGGACTGGGCGCGCCGCACGCTCATTGAGCTGGCCACCGCCAGCCTGCGCGAGCAGCGTCGCGCGCGCCGCTGGGGCATCTTCTTCAAGCTGCTGATCCTGGTCTATCTGGGCGTGCTGCTGTGGTACGGCCAGGGCGGCCAGTGGCCGCTGCAGCGCGACGTGGCGCATCGCGAGCACGTCGCCCTGGTGGGGCTCAAGGGCCTCATCGCCGACGGCGGCGATGCCGACCCGGACGTGATCGTGGAACTGCTCGAGCAGGCCTTCGGCGACGACAAGGCCAGGGGCGTGATCCTGGAGATCAACAGCCCCGGCGGCACGCCGGCCCAGGCAGCGCGCATCCACCGCGCCATCCAGCGCCTGCGCAAGAAGCACCCGGACATGAAGCTGTACGCGGTGGTGGAGGACCTGTGCGCCTCCGGCGCCTACTGGGTGGCGGTGGCGGCCGACGAGATCTGGGCCGATCCCACCAGCATCGTGGGTTCCATCGGCGTGCGGCTGGACGCCTTCGGCGTGCAGAAGCTGCTCGACAGGCTGGGTATCGAGAACCGCACCTTGGCGGCGGGCGAGAACAAGCTGCTGCTGGATCCCTTCTCGCCGCAGACGCCGGCCCAGCGCGCCCACCTGCAACACCTGCTGGACCAGACTCACCAGCAGTTCATCGACGTGGTCAAGGCAGGCCGCGGCGACCGCCTGAAGCCCACGCCGGACATGTTCTCCGGGCTCATCTGGACCGGCCGCGACGCCCTGCGGCTGGGCCTCGTCGACGGCCTGGGCGACCGCCGTCAGGTGGCCAGGGAGAAGCTGGGCGTGGAGGACATCCTGGAGTACGAGCCGCCCAAGACCCTGCTCGACCAGCTGACCGAGGGCGTGTCCACCGCCGTGGCCCGCCTGCTGCTGCGCCTGGGCCTGACCGCGACGTGACCTTCCGGCACTTCGCCTCCTGCCCCGTCCGTGGCACGGTGGTGGGTGTGTGCTGTACCGTGCCGCGTTGCCCGGCCTCATCAGCATGCCGGAGTGCGGTATTCGAGATCGCCTGCATTGGGCAGCCGGTGCCGGAGCGGCACCAAGGGCCGCCGGGCAACGGTTCCGGGGAGAAAGTGGGTGACTCTGCATCACCCCTTGGGGGCCAGCTTGCGACTGTTCAAAATCGCCCTTGGCGATTTTGCCGTCGGCTCATGGCTTACGGCTCGCGCCTTCCTGTCCACGGTCGGTCGCCCTTCCGCGGCTTCGCTGCGCTCGCCGTGACCAGCTCGTGGGGGGGGGCTTGCAACCCGCAGGGGTGCGCCCATGCCGGGCGCACCACAGAAAGGGCCGGCATGGCGCCGGCCCACAGGCGTTGCCTGAGAGGAGGTGGGATCAGTCGGTGAGCTCGTCCAGCTTCTTGAGTATTTCGTCGAAGAAGCCGGAGCCGGACTTGCCGCCGCTGGTTTTTTCGCGAATCTTCTCCATCTCCTCGTACAGCGGCTTGTAGTCCTTCTTCTTGCCGTAGCCCAGGGCCTCGGCCAGGCGGATCTGGTTTTCCGCCGCATCGAGGAGTTCCTTCAGCTTTTTGTTCTCGGCGTCGCTGCGGTCCTTTTTCTGGGCCAGTTTGTCAGCGGCCTTGAGCATGAGCGAGGCGCGCAGGGGCGGCAGGGGGATGACGATGTCCTCCACCACCAGGGTGTTGAGGGCGGCCTGCAGGGCATGCTTGGCCTCCTCGATCTTGCCGGCGTCGATGAGTGGCGTGATGGCCTTGATGGCGTCCGGGTAGGTGGCCAGCGGCAGCTTGGTGACACTGATGACGATTTCGCTGGCCAGATTGGCGAGCAGGGCGCGTGCCTTTTGTACCTCGCCGTCCTCAAGGGCCTCCTCGGCCTCCTTGCGGGCCTTTTTGATGGTCTCTAGGTCGGCGTACAGGTCGAGGGTGATCGCGCTGACGTCTACCGGCGCGTAGGCCAGCTTGGGATCGCGTGCCAGGATGAGTTCCAGCTTGCCGATGGCGATCTCCAGGGATTTGAGGGCCGCCTCCTTGTCACCCTTGTCCAGGGCCTGCAGGGCCTTGGCGGTTTCCTGCACCGCGGTGACCGCCTCCTGGATGATCTTGTGGCGTTGCTCGGCGGTCTGCTTCTCGGCCTCCTTCTGTGCACCGCCCTGGGCGGCCTGGACGTTGGCGTTCTCGCTCTTGGCTGCGCTGGCGGCGGGCTTGGCGTTGGCTTGCGTGGCGCTGTCCGCCAGTACCAGGGGGCTGCTTGCCAGCGACAGCAGAGTCAGGGCGGCCATCAGGTGGGGTCGAAACGATTTCAATTTCATGGTCTATCTCCTTGGTTCGATAGGTTCTTGGGGCAAAAAGAAGGCCCGCCGTGCGGGGAAACGCCCAGCGAATCCCCCTTCCACGTGGTGCTGGAAGCGGGAAGCGGTGGCCGCATCGCCGGGCCGGCGGGCCGGTGGCCGTGCCAGGCGGGTCGCCCGGCACGGGCTGCGATACGGAAATCAACCGGCGCTGACGGTGATCTTGCGCGGCTTGAGTTCCTCACGTTTGGGGATGTGCAGCGTGAGCACGCCGTTCTTCAGCTCGGCCTCTACCTTGTCGATGTCGAGGTCGCTGCTCAGCGAGAAGCTGCGGCGATAGCGGCTGGACTGGATCTCGGCGTAGCGTGCCTCCATCTTGTCCGGCACGTCGAGGTTCACGCTGCCCTCGATGACCAGTTCCTCGTTGTCCACCTTCACATCCAGCGTCTCGGGTGACACACCGGGAAGGTCGGCCTTCAGCGTCACGCCCTCCTTGGTTTCATACACGTCCACGGCCGGGCGCAGCACCACCTCCGGTCGGCCCTGTGCCTCGGCCTTGGCGACGGTCTTTTCCTGGGCCTGGGTCATTTCTTTGGTCTCGCTCATGGGGTCACCTCCTTTTTTCAAGCCTTGACTTCGATCTGGCGCGGCCGGTTGGCCTCGCGGCGCTTGATGTGAATGTGCAG
>JALVPS010000343.1 GCA_027031685.1 Gammaproteobacteria bacterium
CACGCCTGGCATCTCCTCGATGTAGGCCAGCACCAGGTCCTCGCCCTTGCCCATGACGCACATGGCGCGGATGCCTTCCAGATAGTTCTGCAGACCGCGCGCGGACATGACGCGGGTGGCCTCGTGGTAGCTGGCCTCCAGCATGGCGACGTGGTTGGCGTCGGTCAGGTCGAGGCAGGTGGCGTATTCGGAGAATTCCACGGTCACGGCGTTACCTCGCGGTGTGATGGGTGGCGCGGCACGGTCAGAAGTAGGTGCCGACGGCGGCGTCCAGCGTGTCGCGCATGTCGGGGTCGTCCGTGAGCGGGCGCACCAGGGCCATGCGGCAGGCCGCCTGCGGCTCGATGCCCTTGCTGATGAGCTGCGCGGCGTACACCAGCAGGCGGGTGGACATGCCCTCGTCCAGGCCGTGGCCCTTGAGGTTGCGCGAGCGCTGCGCCACCTGCACCAGCTTTTCGGCCGTGGCGGTGTCCACGCCGCCCTCGTGGGCCACGATCTCCACCTCCACCTCGGGCGAGGGATAGTCGAAGTCCAGCGCGCCGAAGCGCTGCTTGGTGGACTGCTTGAGGTCCTTCATCAGCGACTGGTAGCCGGGGTTGTAGGAGATGACCAGCTGGAAGTCGGGATGGGCCTTGACCAGCTCGCCCTTCTTCTCCAGCGGCAGCTCGCGGCGGTGGTCGGTGAGCGGGTGGATGACCACAGTGGTGTCCTGGCGCGCTTCCACCACCTCGTCCAGGTAGCAGATGGCGCCGATGCGCGCGGCCACGGTGAGCGGGCCGTCCTGCCAGCGGGTGCCGTTGATGTCCAGCAGGAAGCGGCCCACCAGGTCGGAGGCGGTCATGTCCTCGTTGCAGGCCACGGTGATGAGGGGCCGGCCCAGCTTCCAGGCCATGTACTCCACGAAGCGGGACTTGCCGCAGCCGGTGGGGCCCTTGAGCATGACGGGCATGCGGGTGCTGTAGGCGGCCTCGTACAGTTCCACCTCGTCGGCCACCGGCCGGTAGTAGGGCTGTTCGGTGATCTTGAAGGCGTCGGGGTTGATGTCGCTCATGGTTGCGGTTCCTGGCGGATTGAGTGGGGAGGGCGTCTTGCAGTCACAAAAAAGCCCCCACCCGGAATCGGATGGGGGCTCCGGGTCTGGCCGGTCAGGGCTGTGCCGGGGGCAGCGTCACCGCTGCCGCCGCGCTCAGGCCTGACACTTGCCGGGCACGCCCCGGTAGATGACCATGGCCGTGCCCTGGGACTGGGCGTAGTTGTCGTAGCCGATGAGGCGCACATGGTGGTCGGGGTAGGCCTTGTGGCAGGCCTCGGCCTCGGCCAGGATCTTGTCCACGTCGGTCTCACCGAACATGGGCAGCTTCCACATGTACCAGTAATGGCTGAAGGCGTTCTCCGGCTCGGTGTGCTCAATGGCCGGGTTCCAGCCCTTCTTCACGATGTACTCCACCTGCTTGCGGATCTCGTCCATGCCCATCTCGGGCAGGTAGGAGAAAGTCTCGAACTTGCGGCTGGCCGGATCGCAGACGCTCGACTTGTAGTCCTGCATTTCACTCATTTGCTTCATTCCTCGTTGGGGTTCGTGGGGTTCGGTTCGATGGCCCGGGGCGGACGGGCCACCCCGGGGCGCGGCCACGCGGGCCTTACTTGTGCGCCACGTCGAGCTTGTCGACGGTGTCGAACTCGAACTTGATCTCTTTCCAGGTCTCCATGGCCGCCTTCAGCTCGGGGCTGTGCTTGGCCGCGGCGGTGAGGATCTCCTTGCCCTCCTTCTCCAGTTCGCGACCCTGGTTGCGCGCCTCGACACAGGCCTCCAGCGCTACCCGGTTGGCCGCGGCGCCGGCCGCGTTGCCCCAGGGGTGGCCCAGGGTGCCGCCGCCGAACTGCAGCACGGCGTCGTCGCCGAAGATGGTGACCAGGGCCGGCATGTGCCAAACGTGGATGCCGCCCGAGGCCACGGCGAAAGCGCCCGGCATGGAGCCCCAGTCCTGGTCGAAGAAGATGCCGCGGGAGCGGTCTTCCTTGATGTAGGACTCACGCAGCAGGTCGATCCAGCCCAGGGTGGCATCACGGTCGCCCTCCAGCTTGCCGACCACGGTGCCGGTGTGCAGGTGGTCGCCGCCGGACAGGCGCAGGATCTTGGTCAGCACGCGGAAGTGGATGCCGTGGTGCGGGTTGCGGTCCAGCACGGCGTGCATGGCGCGATGGATGTGCAGCAGCACGCCGTTGTCGCGGCACCACTGGGCCAGGCCGGTGTTGGCGCAGAAGCCGCCGGTGATGTAGTCGTGCATGATGATCGGGGCGCCGATCTCCTTGGCGTACTCGGCGCGCTTGAACATCTCGTCCGGCGTAGGCGCGGTCACGTTCAGGTAGTGGCCCTTGCGCTCGCCCGTCTCCTGCTCGGCCTTGTGGATGGCCTCCATGACGAAGTCGAAACGCTGCCGCCAGCGCATGAAGGGCTGCGAGTTGACGTTCTCGTCGTCCTTGGTGAAGTCCAGGCCGCCGCGCAGGCACTCGTACACGGCGCGGCCGTAGTTCTTGGCCGACAGGCCCAGCTTGGGCTTGATGGTGCAGCCCAGCAGCGGACGGCCGTACTTGTTCATGATGTCGCGCTCGACCTGGATGCCGTGCGGCGGGCCGTTGCAGGTCATCACGTAGGCGATGGGGAAGCGCACGTCCTCCAGGCGCAGGGCGCGGATGGCCTTGAAGCCAAACACGTTGCCCACCAGCGAGGTGAACACGTTGACCACCGAGCCTTCCTCGAACAGGTCGATGGGGTAGGCGATGAAGGCGTAGAAGGCCTCGTCGTCGCCGGGTACGTCCTCGATGGCGTAGGCGCGGCCCTTGTAGTAGTCCAGGTCGGTCAGCAGGTCGGTCCACACCGTGGTCCAGGTGCCGGTGGAGGACTCCGCCGCCACGGCCGCGGCCGCCTCTTCGCGGGGCACGCCCGGCTGGGGGATGATCTTGAAACAGGCCAGCAGGTCGGTGTCGGCCGGCGTGTAATCGGGCATCCAGTAGGTTTCGCGGTACTCTTTCACGCCCGCGCTGTAGGTCTTTGCCATGAGGATCTCTCCGTTCGGTTGAATCTGAGGTCTCGCCGGGCCCGTGCCGGTGGCGGGCGGGCCCGTCGCGTTCAGCGGCGGTCATTATTGGGCAGCGCAACCATAAATGACACTAACGATTTTTTATTGGAATGATAGAGTAAAGCTTATGATTCACCGCGAACTGTGCCCATGAACGTCACTTTCCGCCAGCTGCAGGTGTTCGAGGCCGTGGCCCGCCACCTCAGCTACACGCGCGCCGCCGAGGCGCTGCACCTGACCCAGCCGGCCGTCTCCATGCAGATCCGCCAGCTGGAGGAGGCCACTGGGGTCGAGCTGTTCGCCCAGCACGGCAAGAAGATCAGCCTCACCCCGGCCGGCGAGGAGCTGCGCCACTACAGCCGCCAGATCCAGCAGCTGCTGCGCGACGCCAGCGACGCCCTGGAGGCGCACCGCACCCTGCAGCGCGGCCGGCTGGCGGTGACCGTGGCCTCCACCGCCAACCACTTCGCGGCGCGCCTCATCGGCGAGTTCTCCAAGGCCCACCCAGGCGTGACCATCACCCTGGACGTGACCAACCGCGAGCGCCTGCTGGCGCAGCTGGAGAACAACGAGCCGGACCTGGTCATCATGGGCGAGCCGCCGCAGGGGCTGGACCTGGCCTCCGAGCGGCTCATGGAGAACCCGCTGGTGCTGGTGGCCTCGCCGGGCCACGCGCTGGCCGGGCGGCGCCGCATCCCCCTGGCCGAGGTGAGCCGCGAGCAATTCGTGGTGCGCGAGAGCGGCTCCGGCACGCGCAACGCCATCGAGCGCTTCCTGCAGGCCCACGGCCTGTCCCTGGCCGGCACCTTGGAGATGAGCAGCAACGAGGCCATCAAGCACGCCGTGGAGGCCGGCCTGGGCCTTGGCATCGTCTCTCGCCACACCATC
>JALVPS010000344.1 GCA_027031685.1 Gammaproteobacteria bacterium
TGGTGGACGGGGTGTCCAAGCTCACCAATCTCCAGTTCGGATCGCGTGCCGAGGCGCAGGCGGCCAATTTCCGCAAGATGATGCTGGCCATGGCGCGCGACCTGCGCGTGATCCTGGTCAAGCTGGCCGACCGGCTGCACAACATGCGCACCCTGGGTGTGATGCCACCGGACAAGCGGCGCCGCATCGCCCGCGAGACCCTGGATATCTATGCCCCCATCGCCCAGCGGCTGGGTATGAACGCCTTTCGCCGCGAGCTGGAGCAGCTCGGCTTCCAGGCCCTGTATCCGGCCCGTTACCGGGTGCTGATGGAGTCGGTGGAGCGTGCCAAGGGTAAACGCAAGGAGCTGATGCGGCAGGTGGAGACGGCCATCGTGCACCGCCTGGAGGCGCGTGGCATTGAGGGGCGGGTGTATGGGCGGGAGAAGAACCTGTGGAGCATCTACCGCAAGATGCGGGACAAGAAGCTGTCCTTCTCGGAAATCCTGGACGTGTTCGCCATCCGCATCGTGGTGCAGGATATCGACACCTGCTACCGCACGCTGGGCGCCCTGCACACCCTGTACAAGCCCCTGCCGGGCCGCTTCAAGGACTATATCGCCATCCCCAAGGTGAACGGCTACCAGTCGCTGCACACGGTGCTGTTCGGGCCGCATGGCGTCGCCATCGAGGTGCAGATCCGCACCGAGGCCATGGACTACGTGGCCGAGAGCGGCATCGCCGCCCACTGGCATTACAAGAGTGGCGACGAGCACGCCAGCGCCGCCCAGCGCCGCGCCCACGAGTGGCTCAAGTCCATGATGGACATGCAGCAGAACACCGGCAATGCCCTGGAATTCCTGGAGAGCGTGAAGGTGGACCTGTTCCCGGACGAGGTGTACGTGTTCACGCCGCAGGGGGAGATCAAGGCCCTGCCGCGCGGCGCCACCGGGGTGGACTTCGCCTACGCCGTGCACACCGACATCGGCAACCATTGCGTGGCGGTGAAGGTGGACAGGCGCCTCACGCCGCTCTCCACGCCGTTGCAGAGTGGCCAGACGGTGGAGGTGCTCACCGCCCCCAACGCGCGCCCGCAGTCGGCCTGGCTGCACTACGCGGTGACCGCCAAGGCGCGCAATGCCATCCGCCACCGCCTCAAGTCGCTGCAGCAGAGCGAGGCCGTGGCCCAGGGGCGGCTGCTGCTGGACAAGGCCCTGCAGGAGGAGGGCACCGCGTTGGCAGAGCTGCCGCAGGGGCGCATCGACGCCCTGCTGGAGCGCTTCGGCTATGATGCCCTGGACGGTCTGCTGCGCGACATCGGGCTGGGCAAGCGGCTGGCCAATCTGGTGGCCCGCCGCCTGCTGGGCCGGGCCGGGGGCCAGGACGGCGAGGGGCGCGCCGCGCCGCTGGTGGTGCAGGGTACCGAGGGCATGGTGCTCAACTTCGCCAAGTGCTGCACACCCATTCCCGGCGACCCCATCGTCGGCCTGCTCACGGCCGGGCGGGGCATCGTGGTGCACCGCAGCGAGTGCAGGAACGTGGCCAAGTCGGCCGGCGCCGAGGAGGACCGCGTCATCGCCGTGGAGTGGGCGCAGCGGCCAGAGGGCGAGTTCCCGGCCAACATCCGCGTGCTCACCGTCAACCAGCGTGGCGCTCTGGCCAGCATCGCCACCGCCATTTCCTCCCTCCAGGGCGATATCATCAACGTCGGCCTGTCCGAGCAGGACGCCATGTCCACCTACATCAACCTCACGGTCAACGTGCGCGACCGCAAGCACCTGGCGGACATCATCCGCCGCCTGCGCCACATCCGCGAGGTGATCCGCATCAGCCGCACCATGAACTGACCGACACCGGAAAGAAGGAGCAGCCCGTGACCCGCAAGACCATCCACACCCCCGACGCGCCGCAGGCCATTGGCACCTATTCACAGGCGGTGCAGGTGGGGGACACCGTGTACCTGTCCGGCCAGATCCCCCTCGACCCGGCCACCATGGAGTTGGTGGACGGCCCGGTCGAGGCGCAGATCCGGCGCGTGTTCGACAACCTGCGGGCGGTGGCCGAGGCGGCCGGCGGCAGTCTGGCCGACGTGGTCAAGCTCAACGTCTTCCTCACCGATCTGGGCCACTTCCCGGTGGTCAACGGCGTCATGGCCGAATACTTCGGCGAGCCCTATCCGGCCCGCGCCGCCATTGGCGTGGCCGAGCTGCCCAAGGGGGCCGCCGTGGAGATGGATGCCGTGCTGGTGCTCGGCGGCGGCTGAGCCACGCCACTGCCGTGATGCGCTTCACATAAAGGGCTTTGCGGCGGTGGGACAATGGGTACCGTCCCCATTGACCGTCGCCTTGCCAGCCCCGAAGGAAGACCGACGTGAAAAAAGGCAATGGACTGCTCTTTCTCTTCATCCTTCTCATCGTTTTGACCATCCTGGCCGTGGCGCGTCAGCAGCGTCCCGCCGCGCCGCCCGCATCGGCGCCCGCTGTTCCCGCCGCCCCCGAGCGGCACGGGGTGGCTCCTTCGGGCACGTCGGCCTCCACCGCCATCCTGGCCGAGCGCGCTAGCCGCCCTGTGCAGAAGCTGGACGGCCGGGCGCAGGGCGCGCTGGCGGGCTTTCGTGACTGGCTGAATCGCTATCGGGTGGCCGATCCGACGGCCCGCGCCGCCCTCGCCGACGAGGGGGTGCGCCTGGCCCGGGCGCGGCGGTCGGTCATGGCGCGGCTGCTGCGCGAGGATCCGCGCCGGGCCCTGGGCGAGGCGCTGGGCTTTGCCGACCACGCCGCCCTGCCGCCGGCGGTGCGGGCGCTGGTGGAGACGCCCTTCAGCGCCGCCGCCGAGCTGGACGTGCTGCCCGACGAGTCCGGCCAGGTGGGCGGCCGGCCGGGCGGCCCAAGCGCCTGGCTGAACCTGGTCGACGGCCGGCGCCTGCGGGTGCGCCTGTTCGGGCCACGCGCCGCGCTCACCTCCAAGGCCGCCCTGCCGGTGACCGGCATCCACCTGGACGGGCAGGCCGCCGTGTGGCAGGAGGCGCTGGTGCCGGTGGCGGCCGCCGACCGGGACTACGTGCAGCGCCACTTCCCGCTGGCGGGGGAGGCGGGCCACGACTTCCTCACCGGCGAGCCGCTGGGCCCCCGGCCGGTACTGGCCCTGGGCGGCGGGCGTCGCTTCCAGTTCGCCAGCCGCGCCAACCTGGACACGCTCAACCGCCGCCAGGCCGCCCGCGAGCGGCAGATCGGCCCGCGCGCCGGCAGCGAGCTGCTGGCCCCCGCCGGCACGGCCCGCAGCGCGGTGTTCGACGTGACCACCACCGGCCTCACCCCGCCGGCCAGCACCTGGACGGAAACCGACAAGTCGGTGTTCTACATCCGCGTCGATTTCCCCGACAAGCCGGGTGCGCCGGTGGACGCCGCCACCCTGGCCGGGGTGGTGAACGGCACAGTGGCCGACCAGCTGCGCGACATGTCCTATGGCAAGACTACCGTGCAGGCCACGGTGTCCAGCGTAGTGGTGCGCCTTCCGCAGAACGCCGGCTACTACGCCCCCGGCCGCAGCGACGAGCTGTACAGCGACGCCCGGGCCGCCTTCGACGCTCTCGGCACTGGGGTGGACCTGAACGGCTACCTTTCAGGGAGCGTAAAGAGGGGATCTCGAAAAACCTCCGATTTTGCCGTCTAGCCCAGCGTAACTGACTGATTTTTCGTGGCCAAAAATGCTGGAAGCCCAGTTTTTCGAGGTGCCCAGATGCTAAATTTTGAGCATGGCAAGATAGTGCTTCGGCTCGTTGAGATACTAGAAGATCAGGGGTGGGAGGTGGCGTTGTTGCATAACTCAATGTGAGTGTGTGATGTCCCCCCGCTGGTATGGCTCAGGCAGCCACCGGCTCGGTTTTGGGCATACCGAGGCCCGTCATGCGATTGAGGGCGGCGATTCGGCAGTAGGCCTGGGTACACTGGGCGTCGAAGCGGCGATTGCTCAGCCGGG
>JALVPS010000345.1 GCA_027031685.1 Gammaproteobacteria bacterium
GATAGCGGCCGGATCCGCCGGCGCGGGTCACTTCCAGTGAGCGTATCCCGATGCCGTCGCGACCACCCTGGCCGGTGTCCACCATGCTCTTGTAGAACGACAGCTCCTCACGCAGGGCGGCCAGCTCGCGCTCCTTGGCGGCCAGGGAACTGGCCAACTCGCGGCCGGCGGTCTCGTCGATGGCGTTGCCACGCCGCGCCACGGCCAGCTCGCGCTGCAGCCGCTCGTTCTCCTCGCGCAGTGCCTCCACCCGCTGCTGCAGGGCCCGCAGGCGCGGCGCGGGGCCGCCCGCCAATCCCTGGCCGCTGCGGGCCGCATGGAGCTGCACGGCCATGAGGCCCACCGCCGCCAGCAGCGTCACCACCACGGTGCCCATCAGCCAGGGCAGCCAGCGCCGCTCGCCACGGTCGATGCGGATGGTGGGCCGGTGCCGGTCGCGCGCCATCGTGGCCTCAGGGCAGCAGGGCCAGGCCGCCCAGGCCGGCGGTCTCGTCCAGGCCGAACATGATGTTCATGTTCTGCACGGCCTGCCCGGCGGCGCCCTTCACCAGGTTGTCGATGACCGACAGGATGACCACGGTATCGGTCTCGCGCGGGCGGTGGATGGCGATGCGGCACCAGTTGGCGCCCTTGCAGCTGCGCGTCTCCGGGTGACTGCCGGGCGGCATCACGTCCACGAACGGCTCGTCGCGATAGGCCGCCTCGTACGTTGCCTGAAACGGCAGGTCGGGGGAAGTGGCAAAACCGTATATTGTGACATGGATGCCGCGGATCATGGGCAGCAGGTGGGGCACGAAGGTCAGGCCGACGGGGCCGCCGGTCGCCTCGGCCAGGGTCTGGCGGATCTCCGGGAAGTGGCGGTGGCCGCCGGCGGCATAGGCCTTGAAGCTCTCGCCGGCCTCGCTGAGCAGGGTGGCCACCTGCGCCTTGCGGCCGGCGCCGCTGGCGCCCGACTTGGCGTCCACCACGAGGCGGGCGGGATCGACGAGGCCGGCGCGCAGGGCCGGCAGCAGGCCCAGGCTGGCGGCAGTGGGGTAACAGCCGGGGTTGGCCACCAGGCGCGCCTCGCGGATGGCGGCGCGGTTCAGCTCGGGCAGGCCGTACACGGCCTCCGCCAGCAGCTCGGGGCAGGCGTGCGGCATGCCGTACCAGTCGGCCCACAGGGCCGGGTCGCGCAGGCGGAAGTCGGCAGCCAGGTCGATGACCCGTACCCCGGCGGCCAGCAGGCCCGGCACCTGTTGCATGGCGGTGCCGTTGGGCGTGGCGAAGAACACCACGTCACAGTCGGTCAGCGGGGCCTCGTCGGGGTGGGTGAAGCCCAGATCCAGCACGCCGCGCAGGTTGGGAAACAGCTCGGCCACGGCGCGGCCGGCCTCGGCGCGCGAGGTGACCACGGCGATGTCCACCCCGGGATGGGGCGCCAGCAGCCGCAACAGTTCCACGCCGGTGTAGCCGGTCGCCCCGACGATGCCGCACTTGATCACGTTGTCTCCTCTGCCCGACGGAAAGGGAGGCTGGAGGCTTATGATAGGCTGCGTCTCATTCCAACACAAAGCGTGCCCCTTCCCCCGCGCCGCGCCCGCCACCATGAGCAACGACCGCGACCCGGACCCCCAGCCGTTCTCGCCGCGCCGTCTGGTGGTGCTCAATCTGTACGGCGCGGTGGCCGGGCTGCTGGCAGGGGCGGTGGTGCTGGCCTTCCGCTGGGCCATCGAGGTCTCCCAGATCCGGCTGCTGCCCACCCACCGCATCGGCGACTACGAGGGCCTGCCGCCCGCCCAGCGGGATGAGCAGGCGCAGGGCGGCGCCCTGCTGCTGGGTCTGGCCTTCGAGCGCCTGGCGCCAGCCACACGCCAGGTGGGGCTGGTGCACGTGCTGAGCTACCTGCGCGCCACGCGCACCGGCCACCTGCCGCTGCGCAATGCCCTGACGCAGTTCCTGGCCGGCGTGGTGGCGGTGGGCAGCGGGCAGTCGGTGGACCGCGAGGGGCCGGGCGTACACCTGGGGGCGGCCTGCGGCAGCCTCATCGCCCAGTGGCGCGCCATGGCCTGGGAGGACAACTACACGCTCATGGCCTGCGGCGCGGCGGCGGCCATCGCGGCGGCCTTCAACACGCCGCTGGCCGGCGCCCTGTTCGTTATCGAGGTGTTCCGCGTGCAGTACCTCATTACCCGCTTCATGCCGGTCATCACCGCTTCGGTGATCGGCGCCGTGCTGAGCCGCGCGGTGTACGGCCACGCCACGGCCTTTTCCATTCCGCCGCTGTCCATGAGCTCGCTGGCCGAGCTGCCCATGCTGGCCGGGCTGGGGCTGTTCACGGGCCTGCTGTCGGTGGTGTTCGTGCGCCTCACGCGCGGCATCGCCCGCCACAGCCGCGACTGGCGGCCCGCCCTCGCCTTCCCCCTGGCCGGGCTGGGCACCGGCGTGGCCGCCCTGTGGGCGCCGCAGATCCTGGGCATCAGCTACGACACGCTGGACGCCATGCTGCATGGCAAGCTGGGCTGGCAGGCGCTGGCCCTGATCCTGTCGCTCAAACTGGCGGCCACCGCCTGGTCCATCGGCCTGCGCCTGCCGGGCGGGCTGATCGGCCCCTCGCTGGTCATCGGCGGCGCGGCCGGCACACTGGTGGGGCTGGTCACGGTGGCCTGGTACCCATTTCCGTCCGGCTCGTCCGGCTTCTACGCCATCATCGGCATGCTGGCCATGATGAGCGCCGTGCTGCAGGCGCCGCTGGCCGCCCTCACCGCCCTGCTGGAGCTGACCGGCAACTCCACCATCATCCTGCCCGGCATGGTGGCCATCATCACCGCCGACCTGGTATCGCGCCAGTGGCTGGGGCAGGAGTCCATCATCGCCACCCTGAGCAGGCTGGGCGAGCGCCCGGTGGAGCCGCCCGTCACCCCGCCGGGAGAAGACACGGCGCGGCCGCCGGATCAGACGCCCAGTATCTCGCGCACCAGTGCCGGCCCGCGATAGACCAGACCGGTGTACACCTGCACCAGGTCCGCCCCGGCGGCACGCTTGGCCTCGAAATCGGCGCGCGAGAACACGCCACCGGCCGCCACCAGGGTCATGCCCGCGGGCAGGTGGGCGCGGAAGCGGACCAGCACCTCGGTGGACCGCTCGAACAGGGGGCGGCCGCTCAACCCGCCCTGCTCCGCCCCGTGGCGCAGGCCGGCCACCGCCGTCTTGTCGATGGTGGTATTGGTGGCGATCAGGCCGTCCACGCCACAGCCGGCGATGACCGCCGCCATGGCGGCGATGTCCTCCTCGGGCAGGTCGGGCGCCACCTTCACCAGCAGTGGCACGCGCCGGCCGTTCTGCGCCGCCAGCGCCTCGCGCGCCGCCACCAGCGGCTCCAGCAGGCCGCGCAGGCGCGCCTCGCCCTGCAGGTCGCGCAGGCCAGGGGTGTTGGGCGAGGAGATGTTGACCGTCACGTAGTCGGCCCAGGGATGGACGCGGCGCAGGCCGAACAGGTAGTCGTCCAGGGCGCCGTCCAAGGGGGTGTCGAAGTTCTTGCCGATATTGACGCCCAGCACGCCGGGGTAGCGGCGCTGGCGAATGCGCGCCACCAGGTGCTCCACGCCGCGGTTGTTGAAGCCCATGCGATTGATGAGCGCCTCGGCCCGGGGCAGGCGGAACAGGCGCGGGCGGCGGTTGCCCGGCTGGGGCCGCGGCGTGACGGTGCCTACCTCGATGAAGCCGAGGCCGAGCCGCCCCAGACCGTCGATGTGGTCGCCGTCCTTGTCCAGTCCAGCGGCCAGGCCGAGCCGGTTGGGAAAGCACAGGCCCATGCAGGTGACCGGGTCCACCTCGGGCACCGGACGGGGGCCGGCCAGGCGGGCGAGCAGATCCAGGGCAGTCAGCGACAGCCGGTGCGCGGCCTCCGGCGGCAGGGCGAACAGCAGGGGGCGGAGGAGA
>JALVPS010000346.1 GCA_027031685.1 Gammaproteobacteria bacterium
ATTGAGTGGGGCGCCCCACTCAATCCAGCACGTGCGAGACCAGCCCGTCGGCCAGCTTGGGCTCGAACCAGGTGGACTTGGGCGGCATGACCTCGCCGGCGTCGGCCACGGCCATGAGGTCCTCCATGCGCGTGGGGTAGAGGGTGAAGGCCACGGCCATCTCGCCGCTGTCCACGCGCCGCTCCAGTTCCTTCAGGCCGCGCATGCCGCCCACGAAGTCGATGCGCTCGTCGCGGCGCGGGTCGGCGATGCCCAGCAGGGGCTCGATGAGGTGATCGTGCAGCAGGCTCACGTCCAGGCGCCGCACGGGGTCGTCGGCGGGGATGCGCGCCTCCGGCAGGCGCAGCCGGTACCAGCGGCCCGCCAGGTACATGCCGAACTCGGCCAGCCGCCCCGGGCGCACGGGCCCGGCGGCGGGTTCCACCTCGAACACCTCGCCGATGGCGGCCAGCAGCGACTCGGGGCTATGGCCATTGAGGTCGCGCATCACGCGGTTGTAGTCGAGGATCTTCATCTGGTCGTGCGGGAACAGCACGGACAGGAAATAGCGGAAGGAGGCGTTGGGGTTCGGGTTGCTGGCGGCGCGCCTGTGGCACACGCGCGAGGCGGCCGCCGAGCGATGGTGGCCGTCGGCGATGTACAGGGCCGGCATGGCGTCGAAGGCATTGGTGAGGCGCTCAATCACGGCGCGGTCGCGGATGACCCACAGCTGGTGGCGGATGCCGTCGTCGGCGGTCACGTCCACCTCGGGCGCGCCCTCGGCGGCGGCGGCCAGCAGGCGGTCCACGTCCGCCTGGGCGCGGTAGGCCAGCAGCACCGGGCCGGTCTGGGCGTTGACGGCCTCGATCTGGCGCACGCGGTCGTCTTCCTTCACCGGGCGGGTGAATTCGTGCCTGCGGATGTGGTTGCGGTCGTATTCGGCCACCGAGGCACCGGCCACCAGGCCGGTCTGCACGTGCTCGCCCCAGGTGATGCGGTACACGTAGTACCAGGGCTCGGGGTCGCGCACCAGCACGCCGGCCTCCACCATGCGGCGCATGTTCGCGGCCGCCTTGGCGTACACGGCGTCGTCGTAGGGGTCGATGTCCTCCGGCAGGTCGATCTCCGGCTTGGAGATGTGGAGGAAGCTCCACGGCTTGCCGGCCGCCCGCTGCCGGGCCTCGGCGCTGTTCAGCACGTCGTAGGGCGGGGCCAGCACGTCGGCGGCGCGGCCCGGCGCGGGGCGCAGGCCGCGGATGGCGGTAATGAGCGTCAAGGCGGTGTTCCTCGTGTTCGGTCGGGTGGCGCGCATTCTAGTCGCGGCGCGGCGGGGGCACAAAACGGCTTGCAAATCGCCGCCGCGGCTGCCATATGTGGGCCATTCTCCATCCATGCAAGAGGTTCACCATGAGGAAACGAGTGCGCTTTTCGCTGTTTGTGCTGTTGGGGGTGTTGGCGCTGGCCGGCTGCACGCAGGAGGCGCAGAACAAGCTGGGCCGCGCCATCCAGAACTACACCGGCACCAACGGCGTGCTGGACGTATTCGCCGGCGACAAGCTGGTCAAGCGCTTCATCGACATCGACAAGATATCCACCGCCACCAGCACCTCCGGCGGCGACGTGCCGCGCCCCTACCGCTTCGGCTACGGTGTGCTGGACGAGAACCAGAACTACAAGAAGGATTCGGGCGAGAAGCGCGTGTATTTCGAGTTCAGCGACTATTCGACCAGCTATATCTTTTACGAAAATCCCTACTGAGTTAAGGTGTATCGCAACGGGCGGCCACACGCGGAGGTTTTCGACATGAGAGGCAAGCGCATTCTGGCTGGCCTGCTGCTGGGGCTGGCGCTGACAGCGGGCGGGGCGTTGGCGCAGCCGCTGGTGCCCGGCGCCGCGCCGCGCTGGCATGGCGGCACCGGCATCCACACCCAGCGCTGGCAGGACGAGGGCAACTACTATCTGGACATCCAGGTGCGCGGCATCGCGCCCAAGGACGTGCAGGTCATCCCCCGGCGTGGCGGGCTGGTGATCCGCGTGGCCCGTTTGCACGCGCAGCGGCAGGCATCGCCCCGCGGGCTGCGCTTCGAGCGGCGCAGCGTGGCGCGCATCGAGCAGTGGGTGACGACCCCGCCGGACGCCGATCTGGCCCACCTGGAGCGCCGCAACCTGAAGGGGCTGGTGCGCATCCGCATCCCGCGCGGCGCGGCCTGGGGCTGGTGAGCGCCCCGCTCGCCGGCGGCCGGTGTCCAAGTCCCCGCTCCGGCGGGGATTTTTTCGGCCACGTGCGGGGAATGCCGTCTATCAATTCTGCTAATGGGTGGATCGATAAATGCGTGCCGGTCAAGGGTTCCGCCCCCGGTGCGTTTTCGGTAGGGTAAGCGGACTCAGGGCACCAGCGGAGGGGACCGGTCGTCACCTGACCGGGGGCTGATGGCCTGATCCAGCGTGAGAGTCGATGCCGATCCGTCCATCCGTGGTGGACGCGGTGTGTCTTCGCGCACGAGTGCAACGCGCCTCCGGCCGAGGGGCGGTGCATGCGAAATCACTTCTCCCCGTCATGCGCGGCGGGGACCAGGAGAGTAGCCATGCTGGAACAATACCTGCCGATTCTGATCTTCCTCGCGGTGGGGCTGCTGGTGGGGGGCGTCGCCATCGGCGCCGGGCTGCTGATCGGTCCGCACCGTCCCTATCCCGCCAAGGATTCCCCCTATGAGTGCGGCTTCGAGGCCTTCGAGGACGCCCGTCTCAAGTTCGACGTCCGCTACTACCTGGTCGCCATTCTGTTCATCATCTTCGATCTGGAGATCGCCTTTCTGTTCCCCTGGGCCGTGGTGCTCGACAGGATCGGCCTGTTCGGCCTGGCGGCCATGGCCATCTTCCTCGGCCTGCTGGTGATCGGCTTCATCTACGAGTGGAAGAAGGGGGCGCTGGAATGGGAATAGAGGGCGTTCTGGAGAAGGGCTTCGTCACCACCTCGGCGGACAAGCTCATCAACTGGGCGCGCACCGGCTCGCTGTGGCCCATGACCTTCGGCCTGGCCTGCTGCGCGGTGGAGATGATGCAGGCCGGCGCCTCGCGCTACGACCTGGACCGCTTCGGGGTGGTCTTCCGCCCCAGCCCGCGCCAGTCGGACGTGATGATCGTGGCCGGCACGCTGTGCAACAAGATGGCCCCGGCGCTGCGCAAGGTATATGACCAGATGGCTGAGCCGCGCTGGGTGATCTCCATGGGCTCCTGCGCCAACGGCGGCGGCTACTACCACTATTCCTACTCGGTGGTGCGCGGCTGCGACCGCATCGTGCCGGTGGACATCTACGTGCCGGGCTGCCCGCCCACGGCAGAGGCGCTGCTGTACGGCATCATCCAGCTGCAGAACAAGATCCGCCGCACCAACACCATCGCGCGCTAGGGGACGGACGGGGACACATGCAGGACAAGCTGAGCATTCTGGACGAGGAGCTGCGGGCCGCCCTGGGCGAGGCAGTGCTGGACAGCCGGCTGGCCCTGGGCGAGCTGACCGTGGTGCTGCGCCCGGACGATCTGGTGGAGAGCTGCCGCCGGCTGCGCGACGAGTTCGGCTTCGAGCAGCTCATCGACCTGTGCGGGGTGGACTACCTGCACTACGGCGTGGCCGAGTGGCGCACCAGCAGCGCCTCGCGCACCGGCTTCAGCCGCGGGGTGATGCCGCGCACCTCCGGCCGCTTCACCTTCGACGAGGCGCCCGCCCCGGAGGAACCCCCGGCGCAGCGCTTCGCGGTGGTCTATCACCTGCTGTCGCTGCAGTACAACCGGCGCCTGCGCCTGCGCGTGCCCTGCGCCGACAGCGACTTTCCCACCGTGCCGTCGGTGGTGGCCGTCTGGAACGCCGCCAACTGGTACGAGCGTGAGGCCTTCGACCTGTTCGGCATCGTCTTCGAGGGCCATCCCGACCTGCG
>JALVPS010000347.1 GCA_027031685.1 Gammaproteobacteria bacterium
AGCACCCGCTCGATGCCCTTCAGCGACTCGGTGCACAGGCCGTCGTCGCGCGCCGCGTCCAGGAACAGGCGCACGTCCTTGAGCAGGTGCTGCAGGGGGAAGTTGGGGTTGGCGTAGTGGTGGTCCAGCATCTTGCCCAGCTTCTTGTCGAAGGTGGGCGCGTACAGGGCCGACTGGCGCAGGATGTCCATGAAATCGTCCACCGCCACGCCCTCCTTCTGCACGAAGCCCAGGCTGAGGGCGAAGCTGGCCGTGAGCCCGGCGATGAGCTGGTTGAGGGCCAGCTTGAGGGCGGCGGCCCGGCCCACGGGGCCGATCAGGCGCGGGTCGGGGCCGAGGGCGGTGAACAGCGGCCGGAAGCGCTCGAACTGGTCCTCGCGCCCGCCCACCATGATGAGCAGGCGGCCCTCGCGCGCCTCCGGGATGCTGCCCAGCACCGGCGCCTCCAGGTAGTCGCCGCCGGCCGCCTGGCAGCGCGCCTGCAGGTCGCGGCTCTGCTGCGGGGCGATGGTGCCCATCTGGATGATGGCCTTGCCGGCCAGCGGGGCGGCGTGGGGGCCGAACAGCACGTGCTCGATGGCCGCCGCGTCGCTGAGGAACAGCAGCAGCACGTCGGGCGGGGTCATGGCCACGCGCTGGTCCGGCTCGAAGGGCACGCGCCCGCCCAGGCGCTCGATGGCGCGCTCGGCGCTGCGGTTCCAGGCGGTGACGGTGAAGCCCTGTTCGGCGAGGCGGATGGCCACCGGCGCGCCCATGAGGCCGGTGCCGAGGACGGTGATGTGCATGGCGCTCACTCCTGTGCGTTGGGGGCGGGGAAGTGGCGCAACAGCCAGTCGGCCACGGCCACAATATCGTCCATGACGCGGGCCCCCGGCAAGCCGATGCGCGCCTCGTCGCCGGGCCGGTACTTGCCGGTGCGCACCAGGATGGCCTGCAGGCCGGCCGCCAGGGCGCCCTCCACGTCGGAGTGGGCGTCGTCGCCCACCATGACCACCTCCGCCGGCGACAGCCCCAGGTCGGCCACCGCGGCGTGGAAGAAGCCGGCCGCCGGCTTGCCAAGGATGGTGGCCTGGCGGCCGCTGGCGTACTCCAGGGCGCGCACGAACGGCCCCAGGTCCAGGCTCAGGCCGTCCGCCTCGCGGAAGTAGCGGTTGTCCCCCATGGCCAGGAACTCGGCCCCGTCCATGAGCAGGCGGAAGGCGCGGTTGAGGCGGTCGTAGGTGAAGGCCTCGCCGGCATCGCCCAGCACCACGGCGTTGGGGTGGTCCTGGGGCAGGGCGGAGAACTCCGCCGCCAGGTTGGGGTGCACCACCAGGTAGGGGCGCAGGTGGTGGCGCTCCAGATGGAAGCAAGTGGCCAGCGGGGCGGTGAAGATGTGCCGGGTGGGGATGCGGAAGCCCATGCGCCGCAGCTTGGCGTGGATGGCCGAACGGGTGCTGCGCGAGGTGTTGGTGATGTAGCGCAGCGGCAGGCCGGCCGCCTGCAGGCGCTCCACGGCGGCCACCGCCCCCGGCAGCGCCTGGTCCCCCACATACAGCACGCCGCTCAGGTCGAGCAGGGCGCCGCGGACGACGGGTTCGGCGGTGGTGGACGGCATGGCGTACCTCGCGGATCGGGACGAACGGGGGATTTTCCCTCTTTATGAGGCAGGCGCCACCGCTTGGCAAGCCCGTATACTTGCCGCTCCCGCATCACCCTCCGAGCGCGCCATGTCACTGCCCTCCTGGCTGTCCCGCTGGTCCCTGCCCCTCGCCCTGACCGCCCTGTGCCTGCTGCTGCAGGCGGCCGGGCTGGTGGAGCCGCTGCGCTACGAGCGCGCCGCCCTCCAGGCTGGCCAGTGGTGGCGGCTGCTGACCGGCAACTTGGTGCACCTGGGCTGGTCGCACCTGTTCATGGACCTGGCCGGGCTGTGGCTCATCTGGTGGTTCTTCGTGGCCGACCTGCACCCCGCCGAGTGGGCCTGGCTGCTGCTGGCCAGCGGCCTGGCGGTGACCGGCGGGCTGTACGCCTTCGACCCCCATCTGGTGTGGTACGTGGGCCTGTCCGGCCTGCTGCACGGCCTGCTGGTGGCCGGCGCGCTGCGTGTGCTGCCGCGCGAACTGCCGTTTGGCTTGCTGCTGTTGGGCGGGGTGGCCTTCAAGCTGTACTGGGAGCAGACGCACGGCGCCCTGCCGGGCACGGCCGCGCTGGCCGGCGGGCCGGTGGTGGTGGACGCCCACCTGTACGGCGCGCTCGGCGGCGCCCTGGGCTATGCGCTGCTGCAGGCCGGCCTTCTCCTGCGCCGTGCGGTCATTGACGGCGACCGGCAATGATGCGAAAACCGCGCAGCCAACCCTCCCCCGCGGAACCGATATGAAAAAGAGCAAGGCCAGCAACATCGCCCGCGTCCTCATCGAGGCGCTGCCCTACATCCAGCGCTTCTCCGGCAAGACGGTGGTCATCAAGTACGGCGGCAACGCCATGACCGACGAGGACCTGAAGAGCAGCTTCGCGCGCGACATGGTGCTGCTCAAGCAGGTGGGCATCAATCCGGTGGTGGTGCACGGCGGCGGGCCGCAGATCGGCTCGCTGCTCAAGCGGCTGGGCAAGGACTCGAAGTTCGTGCAGGGCATGCGCGTGACCGACGCCGAGACCATGGACGTGGTGCAGATGGTGCTGGGCGGGCTGGTCAACAAGGAGATCGTCACTCTCATCAACCAGCACGGCGGCGCCGCCATCGGCCTCACCGGCAAGGACGGCGGCCTGATCCGCGCCCGCCGGCTGGAGCTGGACGGCGCCGGTGGTCTGAGCCCCGAGGAGCGCGACCTGGGCCACGTGGGCGAGGTGGAGTCCATCGACCCGTCCGTGGTGCGCATGCTGGACGAAGGCCGCTTCATCCCCGTCATCGCCCCCATCGGCGTGGGACCGGACGGCGCCGCCTACAACATCAACGCCGACCTGGTGGCGGGCAAGATGGCCGCCGTGCTCGGCGCGGAAAAACTCATCCTGCTCACCAACACCCCCGGCGTGCTCAACGGCGAGGGCGAGCTGCTCACCGGCCTGCGCCCGGCCGAGGTGGACGCCCTCATCGCCGACGGCACCATCCAGGGCGGCATGCTGCCCAAGGTGGCCTGCGCCCTGGACGCCCTGCGCTCCGGCGTGCGCAGCGCGCACATCATCGACGGACGGGTGCAGCACGCCGTGCTGCTGGAACTGCTCACAGACGAAGGGGTGGGTACGCTGCTGCACGCGTGACCAGTAATGTTTTATTGTCTGGTCCCGGATGATTCCATCAGTCAGAGGAGCTATCCTCTGTTCGTGGCTCGAGCCCTGTTCGAGCAGGTGATCAACGGGTTGTCCAGGAGGTAGAGACCATGGCCCATCGCGTCCACGCCAATGCCACCACCACGCCCCGCGTCCGCGCCGCCATCCAGGCCGCCCCGCCGGAGGTGAGCAACCGAGCACTGGCCGACAAGTACGGCATCTCGGTGTCCACGGTGCGCCACTGGCGCAACCGGGACACGGTGGAGGACGGCTCCCATCGGCCGCACCACCTCAAGACCACCCTCAATCCCGCCCAGGAGGCGGTGGTGGTGGCGCTACGCCGCCTGCTGGAGCTGACCCTGGACGACCTGCTGGTGGTGGTGCGCGAATTCATCCATGCCAGCATGAGCCGCTCTGCCCTGGACCGTCTGCTGCAGCGCCACGGGGTGGGCAACATCGACGTGGTGCGGGCCGAGAATCGGGGTGAGGACCCCGATCGAGCACGTCGTCACAAGGACTTCAAGGCTTATGAGCCGGGCTTTATCCACGTGGACGTCAAGTACCTGCCCGCTTTGGAAGATACGCCGCGCCGCTACCTGTTCGTGGCCATCGACCGGGCCACCCGCTGGGTGTACCTGGAGGTGCGCCGCGACAAGTCGGCC
>JALVPS010000348.1 GCA_027031685.1 Gammaproteobacteria bacterium
GTGTCAACACGCTGGATGTCATCGCCCGCCATCCGCAGCACTACCGGGTGGTGGCCCTCACCGCCCACCGCAACGTGGCGCGCCTGGCCGAGCAGTGCGCCCGCTTCCGCCCGGTCTATGCCGTGGTGGCCGACCCCACGCACGCCGGCGAGCTGCGCGAGCGGCTGCGCCGGGTGTCGCCGGAGACCGAGGTGCTGGCCGGCAGCGAGGGGCTGGTGCAGGTGTGCGAGCTGCCGGAGACGGACCAGGTGATGGCCGGCATCGTGGGCGCCGCCGGGCTGCTGCCCAACCTGGCCGCGGCGCGGGCCGGCAAACGGGTGCTGCTGGCCAACAAGGAGGCGCTGGTCATGTCCGGACGGCTGTTCATGGACGCGGTGCGCCACAGCGGGGCGGAGCTGCTGCCCATCGACAGCGAGCACAACGCCGTCTTCCAGTGCCTGCCGCCCGGCGGTGGGCCGCTGGCAGAACGTGGTGTCACGCGCATCCTGCTCACCGCCTCCGGCGGGCCGTTCCGCACCCTCGATGCCGCGCGCCTGGCGGAGGTGACACCCGAGCAGGCCTGCGCCCACCCCAACTGGGTCATGGGCCGCAAGATCTCGGTGGACTCGGCCACCATGATGAACAAGGGCCTGGAGGTGATCGAGGCCTGCTGGCTGTTCGACACCACGCCCGAGCACATCGAGGTGGTGATCCACCCGCAGAGCGTGATCCACTCCCTGGTCAGCTACGCCGACGGCTCCATGCTGGCCCAGCTGGGCAACCCGGACATGCGAACGCCCATTGCCCACGCCATGGCCTGGCCGGAGCGCATCGACTCCGGGGTCGAGCCGCTGGACCTGTTCGCCGTCGGCCGGCTGGACTTCGAGCGGCCGGACGAGACGCGCTTCCCCTGCCTGCGCCTGGCGCGCGAGGCGGGCGCCGCCGGCGGCACCATGCCGGCCGTGCTCAACGCCGCCAACGAGGTGGCGGTGGCCGCCTTCCTCGAGCGGGCCATCCCCTTCACGGCCATCCCGGCGGTCATCGAGGACGCCCTGACGGCCATCGCGCCGCGCCCCGGTGACGACCTGGACGAGATCCTGGCCGTCGATGCCGAGGCGCGCGAGCGCGCCGCGGCCTGCATCCGACAACACCACGCACGGGGTGCCCGCGCATCATGAGTTTCCTCACCAGCTTCCTGGCCTTCGTGGTCGCCATCGCCGTGCTGGTCACCATCCACGAGTTCGGCCACTTCTGGGTGGCGCGCCGGCTGGGCGTCAAGGTGCTGCGCTTCTCGGTGGGCTTCGGCAACCCCATCTGGCGCCGCCTGGGGCGCGATGGTACGGAATATGTGGTGGCGGCCATCCCCCTGGGCGGCTACGTCAAGATGCTGGACGAGCGGGAGGGGCCGGTGCCGCCCGAACAGGCCGACCGGGCCTTCAACCGCCAGCCGGTGTGGAAGCGCATCGCCATCGTCTCGGCCGGGCCGCTGTTCAACTTCCTGTTCGCCATCGTCGCCTACGCGGCCATGTACCTGATCGGCGTGGCCGGCATCAAGCCGGTCATCGGCGGCGTGGCGCCCGGCTCGCTGGCCGAGCAGGCCGGCCTGCAGCCGGGCATGACCATCGAGGCCGTGGACGGGCGACCGGTGCGCAGCTGGGAGGAGGCCACCCTCACCCTGGTCAGCGAGGCCCTCAGCCACGGCCGGGTGGAGCTGGCCGTGCGCCGGCCCGATGGTGGCAGCGAGCTGCGCACCATCGACCTGTCCGACAGCCGCGAGCTGCTGGGCGATCAGGACCTGCTGGAGGGCATGGGCATCCAGCCGTGGCGGCCGCGCATCGAGCCGGTGCTGGGCGAGCTGGTGGTGGACGGGCCGGCGGCCCGCGCCGGGCTGCAGCCGGGTGACCGCGTGGTGGCCGTCAACGGCCGGCCGGTGGACACCTGGGCGGAGCTGGTGGAGGTCGTGCGCGGCCACCCGGGCGAGACGCTCAGCTTCCGCATCCGGCGCGGCGGGGCGGAACGCACCGTGGCCGTGCAGACCGAGGTGGCCCACGAGGACGGGCGCGACATCGGCCGCATCGGCGCCCTGCCGCAGGTGGACCGCGCGCAGCTCGAGTCCATGCGCGTGGTGGTGTCCTACGGGCCGTTCACCGCCCTGCTGCGCGGCGTGCAGAAGACCTGGGACATGTCGCTGCTCACCCTGCGCGTGCTGGGCAAGATGGTGGTGGGGCAGGCCTCGCTGAAGAACATCTCCGGGCCCCTAACCATCGCCGAGTACGCCGGCATCTCGGCCCTCATCGGCGTGTCCGCCTTCCTCGGCTTCCTGGGCATCCTGAGCGTCAGCCTGGGCGTGCTCAACCTGCTGCCGGTGCCGGTGCTGGACGGTGGCCACCTGCTGTTCTACGCCATCGAGGTGGTGCGCGGCCGGCCCCTGTCGGAGGAGGCGGAAGCCTTGGGGCAGCGCATCGGCCTTGCTATATTGGGCGCCCTCATGTTCCTCGCCTTCTACAACGACATAACAAGGTTGCTCGACTGATGCCCCTTCCCCTGCGCGTTCTCGTGCCGGCCGCGGCGGTCGCCCTGTACGCGGGGGCGGCGGTGGCCCAGCCGTCGGGCTTCATCGTGCGCGACATCCGCGTGGAGGGCCTGGAACGCGTCTCCAAGGGGGCGCTGTTCGCCCACCTGCCCATCGACGTGGGCGAGCGCTTCACGCCCGATCTGACCCCGCGCCTCATCCAGTCGCTCTACGCCAGCGGCTTCTTCGACGACATCCGCATCGGCCACGACGGCGACGTGCTGGTGATCCGGGTCAAGGAGCGGCCGGCCATCGCCGATATCACCATCGAGGGCAACAAGGACATCGAGACCGAGCAGCTGCAGGAGGCGCTCAAGCAGGCCGGCATCGCCAAGGGGCGTGTCTTCAACCGCTCGGTGCTGGCGGAGCTGAAGCGCGAGCTGCGCCAGCAGTATTTCGCGCGCGGCAAGTACAATGTGCGCATCGAGACCAAGGTCACCGAGCTGGAGGGCAACCGGGTGGCCATCGGCATCGACATCTCGGAGGGCGTGGTGACGCGCATCCGGCGCGTCAACATCATCGGCAACAAGGCCTTCAGCGACGAGGAGCTGATGAAGGACTTCGCCTCCGGGCGCCCCGCCTGGTGGGCCTTCCTCAGCCGCCGCGACGAGTACGCCAAGGCCAAGCTGGCCGGCGACCTGGAGAAGCTGCGCGCCTTCTACCTGGACCGCGGCTATCTCAACTTCGACATCGTCTCCACCCAGGTCACCATCACCCCCGACAAGAAGGACATCTACATCACCATCAACGTGCACGAGGGCGAGCCCTACACGGTGAGCGAGGTGTCCCTGCGCGGGAACATGGTGGTGCCGCGCGAGGAGCTGGAGAAGTTGCTCACCTTCAAGGCCGGGGAGACCTTCTCGCGCGCCAAGGTCATCGCCTCCACGCAGGCCATCAAGGACCGCCTGGGCGAGGACGGCTACGCCTTCGCGCGGGTGGACATCGTGCCGCAGCTGGACGAGGCCGAGCACCGCGTCAAGGTGGCGCTGGTGGTGCGGCCGGGGCAGCGCGTGTACGTGCGCCGCATCACCTTCCACGGCAACACCAAGACTCGCGACGCCGTGCTGCGGCGCGAGATGCGCCAGCTGGAAGGGGCCTGGTTCTCCACCCCGGCGGTCAAGCGCTCGCGCGAGCGCATCCAGCGCCTGCCGTTCATCGAGACGGTCAACGTGGAGCGGCGCCGCGTGCCCGGCTCGCCGGATCTGGTGGACCTGGACATCACCGTCACCGAGCGCCTGGCGGGCAGCTTCGTCATCGGCGCCGGCTATTCCCAGGCACAGGGCTTCCTGTTCAACTTCAGCCTGCAGCAGGACAACGCCTTCGGCGCCGGCAAGCGCCTGG
>JALVPS010000349.1 GCA_027031685.1 Gammaproteobacteria bacterium
TGCCACCGGCCTTGACCACCGCCACCACGTCGGCCGTCTTGCCCATCTTGATGCGCGTGGACACAAACGGCAGGGCACCCTCGCCCAGCACGTACTCGGAGGTCAGCGGAAAGTTGTTCTTGGTGGCAAAGATGGCCATGGCCTCCACGCCGTCCAGGTCGGTGGAGATGGTCACCGGCACCACCGCCCCGTTCTCGGCGATGTCCGGCGCCTTGATCTTGATCTGACCCGGCGTCGCCGCGTCACTGCCGAACAGCGCCTTCAGGGCGCCCTTCATGTCCTTGCTCTCGAAGGCCTCCTTGGACCAGGCGGCCAGCACGGCCTGCGGCAGCAGGCCGGCCGCCACGCCCGCCGCTCCCGCGGCCAGTCCGCCTTTCAGGAAAATTCTGCGTTGCATGTCGGTTTCTTCCTCCAGAAGTGGATCAAAGGGTGTAGATGAACTCGACGATCTTGTCGATTTCCTCGTCGTTAAGGATCTTGTGTGGCCCGAAGGGGGGCATGATGGTATGGGGGTTGCTCTTTCGGGCGTCGTAGATCTGCGCGTGCAGCTTGGCCTTGTCGGGGAAGCGGGCCTTCATGGCCACCAGCGGCGGGCCGATGTTGCCCGGCAGGTCACCGCCTTCGATGGCGTGGCAGGCCAGACAGTTGCCCTTCTTGCGGTCGAAGGCCAGCTTCTTGCCTTCCTCGACGACGGACTTGTCGCCCGCCAGCACGGCGGTGGTGGGCGCCGCGAGCAGACCGAACAGGGTCAGCGCGGATGCTGCCACCAGGGCAGGCTTGGGTACTAAACGCATGGTTCCTCCTAACTCTCCGGTTGTGCGGAAAACGGGGTGGCTCGGCAAGCGCCGGCCCATGGCTGGGCTTGTGGTTTTTGCCGGCGGCGATGCTCGATATCACACAGGTTATGTGAGCGGATTAGCATACGCATTCTAGACGGTACTGCAAGCCTTTCTATTCCCTTTGCGGGGAAAAAATTTTAATATAAGTAAAGGCTTATAAAAGGCGGGCGGTGGGCGACAGGTGGCTCAGCGGGCGGCCTCGGCGGTGTTGCGGGCGGATTCGATTTCCTTTTTCAGGGCCCCCAGGCGGGCGCGGGCCACGGCGGTCAGGTCGGGAGCGGACTCGGCGATGCGCACCTGTTCGGCGGCGAGCTGCCAGGCACCCTGTCCGGCGTAGTAGCGGGCCAGTGCCTCGTGGCTGTCCGCGCTGCGTCCGCTCCGCGCGGCGGCATCGGCGCGCAGCTTGAGCAAGGTTGGCCAGCGTTCGGTGAGGCCGTTCCGGCGGGACAGCAGCCGGAAGGCCTCGTCGGCCCGCCCCGCCGCCAGCAGGGCGCGGCCGAGGCTGGCCAGGATGGCCGGGTTGTCGAGGGCGCTGTCGTACAGGGCGCGCAGCTGGCGCAGAGCCGGCTGGGTCTGCCCCTGCGCCAGGGCGGCCTGGGCGCGCATGAGGCGCACCAGGGTGCTCGCCCGCCAGTCGGCCGGCAGGCGCTGGAGCTGGGCCAGGGCAGCGCGTGGGTGGTCGTTTTTGAGCAGGGCGGTGGCGCGTGCTAGGCGCAGCTCCGGCGTGTCGCCGCGCTCGCCGTCGAGGTCGGCCAGGCTGTGGTCCAGGCCGAGCACGCGGGCACGGGCCAGGCGGAATGTGAGTGAGTCGCGCACGCCCGCGCCGGCTGTCTCGGGTCGCAGGGAAAGGGCATCGGCGATGCGCTGTGTGGTGAGGGGGTGGGTCTGCAGGAATTCGGTGGTGCGATCCGGGTCGGTGAGGCTCTCGGCCTGCAGGCGCTGGAAAAACCGGCCGGCGGCCCTGGCATCGAATCCGGCGGCAGCGAGGATATGGTGGCCGATGCGGTCCGCCTCGCGTTCGTTGTCGCGTGTGAAGGCGAGCCGGGCGCTGGCGTTGGCGGCCACGCCGGTGTAGATGGCGGCGCGGCCGGCTTCCGGCGAGTGGGCGGCAATGATGGCGGCCGCCAGCAGGCCCAGGGTGCTGGCCAGGTTCCAGCGTTGGCTGCGGTAGTAGAGGCGGGCCAGGTGGCGCTGGGTGACGTGGGCGATCTCGTGGGCCAGCACGGCGGCCAGCTCGCTCTCGTCGCGGGTGGTTTCGATGAGTCCGGTATTGACGGCGATGATGCCGCCCGGGGCGGCAAAGGCGTTGATGCTGGGGTCACGCACCAACAGGAAGGTGAAGGGGTAGCGGCTGCCGCTGGAGGCGGAGACCAGCCGTTCGCCGAGGCTGTTCAGGTAGTGGGACAGCCACAGGTCCTCCAGTACGGGCAGCTGGTGGCGCAGCTCACGCAGCAGCATCTGGCCCAGTTCGTGCTCTTCGGCGGGCGAGAGGGTCTGGCTGGCCGGGTCGCCGAAGTCGGGAAGCACCACTTGGTTGGGCTGGGCTGAGGCGCCGAGCAACGGCAGGCACAGCAGCCAGGCGGCGAGCAGGGTGCGCAGGCGGTGGGGGCGGCGTGGAGGCAAGGTGGCGTCTATGGCTCGGACTCGGCTGTGGATCGGTAATTGTGACAGGTATTATGGCAGTAAGTTACGGGTGGCGGCGCACGGTGGATGTGACGGAGGGCGCGGATCGGGTGTGCGCTGGCCGCCGACTGTCTGGGGAGACGCCCGGTGTGGGTGGTATTAGGGCCTGGATTTGTCGGGGTTTGGGGATTCGGTCGGCACCTTCGTGTATATTAGGAAATTCTGAAATAGAGCCGTTCCAAGATAGAGGATACCTGCACGAGATGTACGGATTCAAAGAGATCGATGCCGCCACGCTGGCGCAGTGGCTGGAGGAGGGCGTGCCGGTCAAGCTGGTGGATACCCGCACGCTGGCCGAGATGAACCAGGGCATGATCCCGGGTGCCGAGGCGCTGCCCCTGCACCTGGTACCCGTGAAGCTGCCCGAGGTGCGCGAGGGGGAGAAGCTGGTCATGTATTGCCGCAGTGGCGCGCGTTCGGCGCAGGCCTGTACCTTTCTCGCACAGCGGGGCATGAGCGAAGTCTACAATCTGCGTGGCGGCATCATTTCCTGGGCGGCTTCCGGTCTGCCGCTGGTTGCGCCTCAGCGGGATAAGATGGCAGGATAAAACCTTTGTTTCGGGCTCGGTAAGTCCCCGGCGAGCCGGCTCGCGTTCCATTCATCCCCTATATAAGAGGTGTCGGTATGTCTGACGAAAAGAAGCTTGCCATCATTGCGACCAAGGGAACCTTGGACTGGGCCTATCCCCCCTTCATCCTGTCTTCCACTGCCGCTGCCTTGGGCTATGAGACCCAGATCTTCTTCACCTTCTACGGACTGCAGCTGCTGAAGAAGCGGCTGGACCTCAAGGTGTCCTCGCTGGGCAATCCCGGCATGCCCATGCCCGTGCCCATGCCCGTGCTGTTGCAGGCCCTGCCCGGCATGCAGAGCATGATGACCGTCATGATGAAGAAGAAGATGAAGGCCAAGGGTGTGGTGGATCTGGAGGAGCTGCGCAAGCTGTGCATCGAGTCCGACGTCAAGATGATCGCCTGTCAGATGACCGTCGACCTGTTCGAGATGGATACCAAGGAGTTCATAAAGGGCGTGGAGTATGGCGGTGCCGCCACCTTCTTCGAGTTCGCCGGCGAATCCGACATCTGCCTGTTCATCTGATCCCGGCGCCTGCTCCGGCCGAGGTCGGGCCTGGGCTGCCCGGCGGTGACCCATCACCGCCGGGCAGTGTCGTTCTGGGGGGCGCTGCCCGTGGTCATGGGCCGCATCCGCCGGCACTTCATAATCCTTCCGGCGCCGCACGGCCTGTCCTTCTGGCCCGAGCCGGTCGCCAGTGCCGACCGGGTCCCCTATGCCTCGAGCTGGCCGCCGCCCAAGTCCTTGCCAGTCTGCGGAGGACTGCCTGTTGCCTCGTTGCCGGCAGATCCT
>JALVPS010000350.1 GCA_027031685.1 Gammaproteobacteria bacterium
CCGGCCGCCTCGCTCACGCCGCCCCCTCCTGCAGGCGCGCCAAGGCCTGCCCGGCAGCCGCCTGCTCGGCCTTGCGACGGCTGCCGCCCTCGGCCACCGTGACCAGCTCACGGCTGGGAATGCGGCATTCGACGCGGAACACCTGCCGGTGCGGCTCACCGCGCACGGCCAGCACGCGGTACTCGGGCACCGGCTCGCCGCGCCCCTGCAGCCACTCCTGCAGGCGGCTCTTGGGGTCCTTGAGGGCCTCCGCCTCCGGCAGTTCGTCCAGCCGTGCGCCGTACAGGGCGTGCACGAAGTCGCGCGCCGCCTCGAAGCCGCGCAGCTCGTACACGGCGCCGATGATGGCCTCCAGGGCGTCCTCCATGATCGACTCACGGCGCTGGCCGCCGCTCTTGAGTTCGCCGCTGCCCAGCTTGAGGTAGCGGCCCAGCTCGCTGGCAGCGGCGATCTCTGCCAGCGTCTCGCCACGCACCAGGTGGGCGCGCAGGCGGCTCAGCTCGCCCTCGGTGGCCTCCGGGCAGTGCCGGTACAGGTGCTGGGAGACGATGAGGTTGAGCACGCTGTCGCCGAGAAACTCCAGCCGCTCGTTGTGGTGGCGTCCGGCGCTGCGGTGGGTGATGGCCTGCTGGAACAGCTCCGAGGCGAGCAGCTCCTTGTCAAGATATCGCAGCAGCGACGGATGGCGGGCCATCAGCGCAAGGGAGTGGTGTGCCGGAAATGGACCACCAGATCCACGTTGCCGATGAACGGCCGCCGCACGTCGTAGTCCAGCACCATCTGCGTGCCCTCGGGGGTGCGCCTGAGATGGAAGTCCTTATCTTCCAGATAGTCGATGCCGTTCACGTAGAAGTGTTTGTAGAGGGTGTCCCACAGCTGGTCGCGGCTCTTGTCGGGGGTGTCCTCGCGGGCCGCCACTTCGTCCATGGAGGCCTTGATGGCCAGGTAGTCGTAAAACACCGGAAACAGGCGGATGCCCAGCAGCAGGAAGAAACCCATCACCAGCAGCCAGAACAGGTTGGACAGCAGGCTGCGGCCGGCCTGGCGGCGGGGAGCGCGCGTCATGTCAGTGGATCCCCCGTCCGATGCGGCTGAAGTCGAAGGCGCCGTGGGCGAAATCCCAGTTCATCCAGATGAACATGGCCTTGCCCACCAGGTTCTCTTCCGGCACGAAGCCCCAGTAGCGGCTGTCGTTGCTGTTGTCGCGGTTGTCGCCCATGACGAAGTAGTGCCCCGGTGGCACCACATATTCACCCTCCACGGTGGGACGTATGGGATTGATGAGAATGTCGTGCTTCACCTCCGGCAGATCCTCCTCCAGCAGCAGCTGGTTGGCGTCGGCATAGGGGCCGCCGCCGGTGTAGGGACCGAGCAAGCGCTGCGGGACCGGTTTCCCATTGATGGTGAGCTGCTTCTTGAAATAGGCCACGCGGTCGCCAGGCAGGCCGATGATGCGCTTGATGTAGTCCATGCTGGGGTCGCGCGGGTAGCGGAACACCACCACGTCGCCGCGCTTGGGCTCGCCCAGATCGAGCACCTTGGTGTGCAGCACCGGCAGGCGCAGCCCGTAACTGAACTTGTTGACCAGAATGAAATCGCCCACCAGCAGGGTGGGCATCATGGAACCGGACGGGATGCGGAACGGCTCGGCGATGAACGAGCGCAGCACCAGCACCACGAACAGCACCGGAAAGAAGGAGCGCGAATACTCCACCCACCACGGCTCGGGCATCGTCCCTGCCGCCGCCGCTGTCCCCGCGCCGCCCGCCGCCCCTTCCGCCGCGGGGGCCGCCGCCAGGCGCTGGCGGCGCAGCCACAGGACATCGGCCAGCCACACCAGCCCGGTCAACAGCGAGCCGAGCACCAGTATCAGTTCCAGATCGAAATGCATGTCGCCTGCCTCTCCTATTTGCTCTCCACCCGCAGCACGGCCAGAAACGCGTCCTGCGGGATGTCCACCTTGCCGACGCGCTTCATGCGCTTCTTGCCGGCCTTCTGTTTCTCCAGCAGCTTGCGCTTGCGGCTCACGTCGCCGCCATAGCACTTGGCGGTGACGTTCTTGCGCAGCGCCTTGACCGTGGAGCGCGCGATGATGTGCGTGCCGATGGCGGCCTGGATGGCCACCTCGAACATCTGGCGCGGAATGAGCGTCTTCATGCGCTCGGTGAGCTCGCGGCCACGCGCCTGGGCGTTGTCCTTGTGCACGATGAGCGCCAGCGCGTCCACCCGCTCGCCGTTGATGAGCACGTCCACCCGCACCAGCGGCGCGGCCTGGAAGCGCTTGAAGCTGTAATCGAAGGAGGCGTAGCCGCGGCTGACCGACTTGAGGCGGTCGAAGAAGTCCAGCACCACCTCGGCCAGGGGCAACTCGTAACCCAGCGACACCTGGCCGCCGCCACCCATGTAGGTCATGGCCGTCTGCACGCCGCGCTTCTCGACGCACAGCGAGATCACGTCCCCCACGTAGGTCTGCGGCACCAGGATGTTGGCCTGGATAATGGGCTCGCGGATCTCGGCGATCTCGTTCACCGGCGGCAGCTGCGAGGGGTTGTGGATCTTGAGCACCTCGCCCTTTGTGGTCTCCACCTCGTACACCACGGTGGGCGCGGTGGTCACCAGGTCCAGATCGTACTCCCGCTCCAGCCGTTCCTGAACGATCTCCATGTGCAGCATGCCCAGGAAGCCGCAGCGGAAGCCGAAGCCCAGGGCCTGGGAGGTCTCCGGCTCGTAGTGCAGGGCGGCGTCGTTGAGCTTGAGCTTGCCGAGGGCGTCGCGCAGGGCCTCGTAGTCGTCGGAGGCCACCGGGTAGAGGCCGGCGAACACGCGCGGCTGCACGGTCTCGAAGCCGGGCAGCGGGGTCTCGGCCGGGTTGGCCGCGTCGGTGAAGGTGTCGCCCACGCGGGCCGCCCCGATGTCCTTGATGCCGGCGATGACGAAGCCCACCTCGCCGGCCGACAGCACCTCGCGGTCAGTCGCCTTGGGGGTGAAGATGCCCACCTTGTCCACCTGGTGCACGCCGCCGGTGGCCATGGCCAGGATCTTCTGGCGCGGCCGCAGCTCGCCCTGCACCACGCGCACCAGGGCCACCACGCCCAGGTAGTTGTCGAACCAGGAGTCGATGATGAGGGCCTGCAGCGGCGCCTCGCGGTCGCCCTCCGGCGGCGGGATGCGGGCGATGATGGCCTCCAGCAGCTCGTCCACGCCCTGCCCCGTCTTGGCGCTCACCTCCAGCGCGTCGGTGGCGTCGATGCCGATGATGTCCTCGATCTCCTGCCGCACGCGGTCCGGGTCGGCGGCCGGCAGGTCGATCTTGTTGAGCACCGGCACCACCTCCAGGCCCTGGTCGATGGCCGTGTAGCAGTTGGCCACGCTCTGCGCCTCCACCCCCTGGGAGGCGTCCACCACCAGCAGCGCCCCTTCGCAGGCGGCCAGGGAGCGCGACACCTCATAGGAGAAGTCCACGTGGCCCGGGGTGTCGATGAAGTTGAGCAAATAGGTCTCGCCGTCGCTGGCGGTGTACTCCAGCGACACGCTCTGCGCCTTGATGGTGATGCCGCGCTCGCGCTCCAGGTCCATGGAGTCCAGCACCTGCTCGGCCATCTCCCGCTCCGCCAGGCCGCCGCAGCGCTGGATGAGGCGGTCGGCCAAGGTCGACTTGCCGTGGTCAATGTGGGCGATGATGGAGAAGTTGCGGATATGGGACAGGGGATGGCTCATGGCGTCAGGGCGTCCAGCACGGCGTCTTCGTCCAGGAAGTGGCGGCACAGCACGGTGTCGCCGCGGGCCAGCACCGGCACGTCGGCGTTCCAGCGCGCCGCCAGGGCCGGGTCGCGGTCGATGTCCACCTCGCGCAGGTCGAAGCCGTGCGCCGCCTGCAGGGG
>JALVPS010000351.1 GCA_027031685.1 Gammaproteobacteria bacterium
CCGCCACAGCCCGGAACAGGCGGTCCACCACCTCGGCCGGCAGCACGATGGGCAACAGGCCGTTCTTGAAGGCATTGTTGTAGAAGATGTCGGCGAAGCTGGGCGCGATGACGGCGCGGATGCCGTAATCGGTGAGCGCCCACACGGCGTGCTCGCGCGAGGATCCGCAGCCAAAGTTCTCCCGCGCCAGCAGGATCTCGGCCCCCTGGTAGCGCGGCTGGTTGAGCACGAAGTCCGGATTGGGCCGGCGCCGGCTGCGGTCCATGCCCGGCTCGCCGGGATCCAGGTAGCGCCAGTCGTCGAACAGGTTGGGGCCGAAGCCGGTGCGCCGCACCGACTTCAGGTACTGTTTGGGGATGATGGCGTCGGTGTCCACGTTGGGACGGTCCAGCGGGACCACCAGCCCCTCGATACGGGTGAATGCCTGCAATTCAGTGCCTCTCGATACGCTTCGCGGTCACTCCCAGAAGGCTCAGAAGGGGGTGACCTCCTTCTTGCGCGGCGGCGCGGTGGCGTCGGCCGGCGGCGCGCTGGGATAGGGGTACACCTCCACCGTCGGCTCACTGCCACCGGCAGCGGGTGTCGGGGCTGGCGCCGGCGCGGGAGTGACCGGCGCCGACACCGGCTCACTCCGGCCGGGATCCCGGCCCTGGAGCCTCTCGCCCAGCACCTCCAGATCGCGCCCGAAGCCCTTGACGGTATTGCAGCCCGCCGTGGCGAGCAGCACGGCGCCCAGGGCCAGCGCCAGGACCAGCCGACTCACGCAACGCTTGCCTTCGAGCCTCATCACTTGCCCCCCTTGCGGTCGGCCGCTTCCTCGATCTTCTCGCCCACGGTCTCGATGTCCTTGCCCACGCCGCGCACCGTGTTGCAGCCCGCCAGCAGGGCGAGATAGCTCAGCAGCAGCGCGAGGCCGATCATTCTTTTCATCATGCGTTCCTCCTGACGGGGTTCGTCACCGGGCCCGCGCAATGTGAAATCCATCACACGGGCATGTGCGGCAAGCTTAATGTAACTCCCGAACATCCACAAAACGGCCGGCAATGGCCGCCGCGGCCGCCATGGCCGGGCTGACCAGGTGGGTGCGCCCGCCCTGCCCCTGGCGCCCCTCGAAGTTGCGGTTGGAGGTGGAGGCGCAACGCTCGCCCGGCGCCAGCCGGTCGGCGTTCATGGCCAGGCACATGGAGCAGCCCGGCTCGCGCCACTCGAAGCCGGCGGCGCGGAAGATCTCGTCCAGCCCCTCCTCCTCGGCCTGGCGCTTGACCAGCCCCGAGCCGGGCACCACCAGCGCCTGCTTCACGTTGGGCGCCAGCCGCCGCCCCTCGACCACCGCGGCCGCCGCGCGCAGGTCCTCGATGCGCGAGTTGGTGCAGGAGCCGATGAACACCTTGTCGATGGCGATCTCGGTGATGGGCGTGCCGGGGGTGAGCCCCATGTACTCCAGAGCGCGGCGCATGCCGCTGGCCTTGACGGCGTCGGGCTCGGCGTCCGGGTCCGGCACCACGCCGGTCACCGGCACCACCTGCTCGGGCGAGGTGCCCCAGGTCACCTGGGGCACGATGTCCTCGGCGCGCAGCGTCACCACGCGGTCGAACTGGGCGTCCGGGTCGGACACCAGCTCGCGCCAGGCGGCCACGGCCCGCTCCCACAGCTCGCCCTGGGGCGCGAAGGGTCGGCCCTTGACGTACTCGATGGTCTTGTCGTCCACGGCCACCATGCCCGCCCGCGCGCCGGCCTCGATGGCCATGTTGCACAGCGTCATGCGCCCCTCCATGGACAGGTCGCGAATGGCCTGCCCGGCGAACTCGATGGCATAGCCGGTGCCGCCGGCGGTACCGATGGCGCCGATGATGGCCAGGGCGATGTCCTTGGCGGTCACGCCCGGCCCCACCCGGCCCTCCACCCGCACCAGCATGTTCTTCATCTTCTTCTGCAGCAGGCACTGGGTAGCCAGCACGTGCTCCACCTCGGAGGTGCCGATGCCGTGCGCCAGGCAGGCGAAGGCGCCGTGGGTGGAGGTGTGCGAGTCGCCGCACACCACGGTCATGCCCGGCAGCGTGGCGCCCTCCTCCGGGCCGATGACGTGCACGATGCCCTGGCGGATGTCGTTCATCTTGAACTCGGTGATGCCGAAGGTGGCGCAGTTGCGGTCCAGCGTCTCCACCTGCAGGCGCGAGACGGGATCGCCGATGCCGGCCGCCCGGTCGGTGGTGGGCACGTTGTGGTCCGGCACGGCCAGCACCGTCTCCGGCCGCCACGGCTTGCGGCCGGCCAGTCGCAGCCCCTCGAAGGCCTGCGGCGAGGTCACCTCGTGCACCAGGTGGCGGTCGATGTAGAGCAGGGCCGTGCCGTCGTCCTCGGTGCGGACCACGTGGGCGTCCCATAGCTTGTCGTACAAGGTTTTGCCGGTCATGTCACAGGCTGGCTGGGGCAGGGAGCGCGGATTATACGCAAAGGTCAAGCCGGTTTCCGCCAAATGTCGCGATTTACCGGGCAACCATCCGATTTTACATCACAAGACCGCGCCAGACCCGCCGATCAGGCCGGCACGGAGCGGCGCACCGGCAGCCAGCGCAGGGCCACCGCCAGGCCCAGGGCACAGGCCACCGCAGCCAGCAGGAAGGTGGCCCGACTGCCGAGGCCGGACCAGGCGTAGCCGCTCAACAGGCTGCCCAGGGCATTGCCCAGGCCGAAGCTGATGCTGGCGTACAGGGCCTGGCCGCGCCCCTGCAGGCGGCCCGGGAAGTAGCCGTTGACCAGCTCGATGGCGGCGGCGTGATAGAGGCCGTAGCTGGCGGCGTGCATCACCTGCGCCAGCAGCAGCACCGGCAGCACGTCCACCCACAGCGCCAGCAGCACCCAGCGCAGGCTGGTGACCAGCGCCGCGGCGGCGAACAGGGGCGCCGCGCCCACCGCCCGCAGCCAGCGGTGGAAGACCAGGAACACGCCGATCTCGGCCAGCACGCCCAGCGCCCACAGCTGGCCCACCGCCCCCTTGCCGTAGCCGTGCTCGCCCAGGTAGATGCTGAAGAAGGTGTAGTAGGGCCCGTGGCTGGCCTGCAGCAGGAAGCAGGCGGCCAGGAAGGCCAGCACCTCCGGCCGGCGCAGGGCGCCGATGATGGCCCCGCCGTGGTCCTCCGCCGCGGGCGGGGGCGGCGAGCGGGGGATGAGCAGGGTGGCCAGCCAGATGCCCGCCAGCAGGGCGGTCATGATGGCCGGCAGCCCGGCCAGCGGGGCGCGCTCGAACCACAGCCCCAGGCCGGTGACGGTGGCGATGAAGCCCACCGAGCCCCACAGGCGCACGTGGCTGTAGCGGGCCCGCTCGCGGCCCAGGAAGTTGATGGTGGTGGCCTCGAACTGGGGCAGCACGGCGTGCCAGAAGAAGGAGAAGGCCACCAGCACCAGGGCCAGCCAGCCGTAGCCATGGCCCAGCAGGGTGCCGGCGAAGGCCAGCGCCGCGGCGCCCGCCGCCAGGCGGATGATGCGCAGCCGCGAGCCGGTGTGGTCGGCAATCCAGCCCCACAGGTAGGGAGCGAACACCTTGGTGAGCATGACGATGGCGAACAGCTCGCCGATCTGGCGCGGGGCGAAGCCCAGCGACTGCAGATACACGCTCCAGTAGGGCACGAAGGCGCCCAGGCTGGCGAAGTAGAACAGGTAGAAGGCGGACAGCCGGAAATAGGGCAGGCGCGACACCATGGCGCGGCCCGCTCAGCGCGCCGGGCGGGCGGGAATGTCCGGCAGGTCGGTGTACACGTCGGCGTTCTGGGCGCGGTGGCGCAGGGCATGGTCCATGAGCACGATGGCCAGCATGGCCTCGGCGATAGGCGTGGCGCGGATGCCCACGCAGGGGTCGTGGCGGCCGGTGGTGACC
>JALVPS010000352.1 GCA_027031685.1 Gammaproteobacteria bacterium
AGCGGCAGGCGGCGATTCTAGCACGCGGGCCGCCTGCTACCATTGCCGGCCATGAAGCTCCGCCACCAGATCCTGCTGTGGCTGCTGCTCACCAGCCTGGTGCCGCTGCTGGTGCTCATGCTGGCCATCATGGGCTATGCCGAGCGCACCGTCCTGCGCGACATCGACCGCGAGATGATGAACCAGCTCAGCCGGCTGGCGGCGCAGATAGAGCAGCAGTTCAACTACCAGCGCAGCATGCTCGACTCGCTGGCCAAGGCCCCGCCCCTGGCCCGTTTCGCCGCCGCCCGCGCCAGCGTCGATCCGGCTGGCGATGACCAAGACCGCCCCGACTGGACACTGCGCCGGGCGCGCCGCGCCCTGTTGTCCTTCGTGGTCGGCCTGCAGCCGCTCATCGGTGAGGACGCCGAGCTGCGCCTGCTGGACGCCGACGGGCGCACCCTGCTGGGCGTGCGCTACGGGCCGGTGGCCCCGCCGCTGGTGCGGGTGGCCGCCGACGAGGACGGCCGCGCCCCGGACCTGGCCGACTGGCTGCCGCGCCTGCGCGCCCTGCCGGACGGCGAGGTGAGCCACCTGCCCCTGCCCGAGGCCCTGCGCCAGCGCCTGCCGCCCTCCAACCTGTGGCCGGCCGTGCGTCCGGTGACCCTGTCCGGGCGGCGCTATTACCTGCTGTACCTGAGCTCCGGCGGGCGCCTGGACCTGCTGCTGGAGCTGGCCGCCCGGCCCCGCCACGCGGCGCTGGCCGTGGCCCGCCTGCCGCATGGCGCGGTGCTGCCCGAGCCGCTGTACGACGACCGTCTGCAACTGCGCTTCAGTATGCCCGGACCACGCGAGGTGGACTCCGCCCGCCTGCCCTGGCGGCAGGCGCGCCAGCTGGCCGACGAGGGCAGCTTCGACAGCCGCGATCCCGATCTGCGCAACTACTTCATCACCTACACGCCCTACGCCGGCCCGCCCGACACCCCCGACGAGCGCTGGCTGCTGGCCGCCCACGTGCCGCGCGACGCCCTGGTGGCGCAGTTCCGCACTCTGCGCTGGGGCATCGCCGGGGTGGCCCTGAGCGTGGTGCTGCTCAGCCTGGCGCTGGCCCACCTGGGGGCGCGCCGACTGGCCGACCCCATCGTGCGTCTCACCCACAACCTGCGCGCCTATGCCCGCGGCGAGCCCCTGCAGCCGGCCCTGCCCACCACCTCGCGCGAGGTGGCCGACCTGCAGGCCGCCTTCCAGCAGCTGGTGACCGACCTGGAACGGGCCGAGGCGGACAAGGCGGTCGCTGAGCAGCGCCTGGTGCACTCGGCGGCGCTGGCCTCGGTGGGCGAGATGGCGGCCGGCATCGGCCACGAGCTGAACAATCCGCTCAACAACATCCTGGCCCTGGGCAAGCTTCTGCAGCGCCAGCTGGGCGATGCCGACTCGCCCCTGCGCGCCGATCTGGACGCCATGCTGGACGAGGCGCGGCGCGCCTCGCGCATCGTGCGCGGCGTGCTCAACTTCGCCCGCCAGATCCCGCCCGACTACCAGCCGGTGGCCGTGTGCGCCTGGCTGGACGGCGCCGTGCGGCGGGTGGCGCGCCTGGCCAGCGAGCGGCGCGTGACCGTGCGGCTGGAGTGCCCGGACGGCCTGCGCCTGGAGGGCGACCCCTTCCAGCTGGAGCAGGTGGTGGTCAACCTGCTGCGCAACGCCATCCAGGCCAGCCCGCCGGGCGGGCGGGTGACGTTGCAGGCGCGCCCGGCCGGCCCCATGATCGAGATCACGGTCACCGACCAGGGCGAGGGGCTGAGCGCGGAGGCCGAGGCGCACCTGTTCGAGCCCTTCTTCACCACCAAGCCCACCGGCGAGGGCACCGGGCTGGGCCTGTCCGTGAGCCTGGGCATCGTGCAGATGCACGGTGGTGAGCTGAGCCTGCAGAATCACCCGGCGGGAGGCGTGGTGGCCCGTCTGCGCCTGCCCCGCCAGCGACCGGAATCCCCATGAGCGAACCGACCATCTTCTTCGTGGACGACGACCCGCGAGCCGGCGAGCTGTTCGAGCGCTTCGGGCGCGGCGAGGGCTGGCGCATCGAGACCTTCCGCGACCCGCGCCGCGCCCTGGCGGCCCTGCGCGAGCACCTGCCTGAGCTGCTGGTGACCGACCTCAAGATGCCCGGCATGGGCGGCTTGGCGCTGCTCAGGGCGGCGCGCGCGGCCGACCCGGAGCTGCCGGTCATCATCATCACCGGCTATTCCACGGTGGACGACGCCATCGAGGCCCTGCGCCTGGGGGCCGCCGACTTCCTCAAGAAGCCCTACGACCCCGAGGAGCTGCTGCAGCAGATCCGCCTGCTGCTGGCCAACCGCTCGCTGCGGCAGGAGAACCGCGCCCTGCGCGCCGCCCTGGCCGAGTCGCGCGGGCAGGGCTCCAGCCTGCTGGGCGAGAGCGCCCCCATGCAGGAGCTGCGTCGCCTGGTGGCGCGCCTGGCCGAGGTGCGCTGCAACGTCATCGTGCAGGGCGAGTCGGGCACCGGCAAGGAGCTGGTGGCGCGCGACCTGCACGCCCTGTCGCCCTGGGCCGAGCAGCCCTTCGTGGTCATCGACTGCGGCGCCCTGGGCGACACGCTGCTGGAGAGCGAGCTGTTCGGCCACGAGAAGGGTGCCTTCACCGGCGCCGACCAACGCCGCATCGGCCGCCTGGAGAGCGCCCGCGGCGGCACCGTGTTCCTGGACGAGATCGGCAACATCTCCGACGCCATGCAGACCAAGCTGCTGCGCGTGGTGCAGGAACAGCAGATCACCCGCGTGGGGGGCAGCGAGCCCATCGACATCGACGTGCGCTTCATCGTCGCCACGCACCGCGACCTGGAGGCCATGGTGGCCGAGGGCCGCTTCCGCCACGACCTGTACCACCGCCTCAACGTGGTGCGCATCGACGTGCCGCCGCTGCGCGCGCGGCGCGAGGACATCCCCCTGCTGGCGCAGGCCTTCGTGGCGGAGATGGCGGAGCGCTTCGGCCGCCCCGTGCAGGGCTTTTCCCCGGCCGCCATGCAGGATCTGCTCGACTACCACTGGCCGGGCAACGTGCGCGAGCTGCGCAACCTGGTGGAGCGCTGCGTGGCCCTGGCGGAGGGGCCGGTGCTGGAGCTGCCCGGGCCCCTGGGCGGCGGTGCGCCGGCCGCCGCGGCCGACGACGACGGTGCGGGGGCCATCGACGCCGACCAGCCGGACCTGCGCACCCTGGAGCGGCGCTACATCCTGCGCACCCTGGCGCGCTTCGACGGCAATCGCGAGAAGACCGCCGCCGCCCTGGGCATCAACAAGTCCACCCTGTGGCGGCGCCTGCAGCAGTACGAGGCGGAAGGGGCCGGCTCAGGCGACTGACGGCGGGCCGCCGACGGTGGCGTGGGCCCAGTCGAGGATGGGGCGCAGCCGCTCCCCCAGCAGGACGCGCGCCTTGGCGTAGGGCAGCCAGCGGAACTCGTGGTGCTCGGGCTGGCCCAGCTCGGGGTTGATGGGCAGGGTGACCTCGCCGGACGGGCTCTCGGCCAGGTAGTAGCGGGCGACCTTGCCCTTGCCGTAGGGCGGCGTCTCGCGGAAGTCCTCCCCCCAGCGGAAGCGCAGGTCGGTCAGGCCGGTCTCCTCGCGCACCTCGCGCCGTGCCGCCTGCAGGGGCGTCTCGCCCGGCTCGATCTCGCCCTTGGGAAAGTCCCAGTAGCGGTAGGCGCGCAGCAGCAGGTAGCGCGGCTCGCCGTCCACGAAGCGCACCACCACCACGCCGGCGGAGCGCTTGCGCGGCGCCTGGCTCATGCCTCGCGGCGGGCGGCCTCGGCCAGGCTGCGCTGCAGCTTGGCGGGGGCGGGTTCGTAGTGGCTGAACTGCATCATCCAGCGCCCCTCGCCGCCGGTGAGCGACTTGAGGCGCGAGGCGTAGTCGTTGAGTTCGGCGAGCGGCGCCACGGCGGTGATGGTGATGCGCCCGTCCGGCTCGGTGACGGTGTTGCTGATGCGCGCGCGGCGCGCCGCCAGGTCGCCGGACAGATCGCCCATGGCGCTGGCCGGGGCGTTCACCTCCAGGCTCACCATGGGCTCCAGCACGGTGGGCGCGGCCTCCGCGGCGGCCTGCTGGAAGGCCTTGCGGCCGGCCACCACGAAGGCGATCTCCTTGGAGTCCACCGGGTGGGTCTTGCCATCCAGCAGGGTGACGCGCACGTCCACCACCGGGTGGCCGGACAGCGGCCCGCTGGCCATGGCCTGGCGCACGCCCTTCTCCACGGCGGGGATGAACTGGGCGGGGATGGCGCCGCCCACGATGCGGTCCACGAACTCGAAGCCAGCGCCCCGCTCCAGGGGCTCGATGCGCAGGTGCACCTCGCCGAACTGGCCGGCGCCGCCAGTCTGTTTCTTGTGCCGGTAGCGGGCCTCGGCCGGGCGGGTGATGGTTTCCCGGTAGGGCACGCTGGGCGGGTGGGTCTCCACCGGCAGGTGGTACTGCGCCTCCATGCGCTCCAGGGCGATGCGCAGGTGCAGGTCGCCCAGGCCGCGCAGCACGGTCTCGTTGGTGGAGATGTCGTGCTCGATGCGCAGGCAGGGGTCCTCCAGGGTGAGCTTGTGCAGCACCTCGGACAGCTTCTGCTCGTCGCCGCGGGAACGGGCGCGCAGGGCCAGGCCCACCAGCGGGGTGGGATAGCGGATCTGCGGCGCGGCCACGCCGTCCTCCTCGTGGCGCTCGTGCAGCACGGCGTCCGGCACCAGCTCGTCCAGCTTGGCCACGGCGCAGATCTCGCCGGCGATGGCCCGCGGCACCTCGTGGCGCTCGTGACCCTGCAGGTGGAACAGGTGGGCGATCTTCACCGAGCGCCCCTCGGGGCCGATGAGCACGCTGGCGCCGCGCCGCAGGGTGCCCTGGTGGACGCGGATCAGGCCCAGCTTGCCGACGAAGGGGTCGTGCTCCACCTTGAACACGTGTGCCAGCAGCGGCGCGGACGGGTCGGGCCGGGGGATCAGCTCGCGCGTCTCCTCGCCCACCTGCTGCTGGAAGGGGTGGGGCGTGGTCTCCAGCGGGTTGGGGGCCACCTCCACCAGCAGGTCCAGCAGCTCGCGCACGCCGGTGCCGGTGCGCGCCGAGGTGAAGGCCACCGGCACCACGTGCTGCTCGCGCAGGGCCTGCTCGAAGCTGGCGTGCAGCCGGTCGGGCGGCACCTCGCCCTCCTCCAGGTAGGCCTCCATGGCCGCCTCGTCCACCTCCACCACCTGCTCCAGCAGCTGCTCGTGAGCGCCGCCCACATCGCCCAGGTCGGAGGCGCCGTCTTCGTGGTGCAGCACCTCCACCACCCCCTGTGCATGCCCGGTGGGCAGGTCCAGGGGCAGGCACTCCTTGCCGAACACGGCGCCGATCTCCTCCAGCCGCTGGCCCAGCAGGTCGGGCGCGGCGTCGATGCGGTTGACCACGATCATGACCGGCAGGTGGTGCAGGCGGGCGCGGTCCATGAGGCGGCGCGTGAGCGGCTCGATGCCGGCCTGGGCGTTGACCACGATGAGCATCAGGTCGGCGGCCCCCAGGGCGGACAGGATCTGGCCGTAGAAATCGGGGTAGCCGGGGGTATCGAGGAAGTTGAAATGCACCCCCTTGTGGTGGGCATTGGCCAGGGCCAGATTGAGCGAGTGGTGGTGGCGCTGCTCCAGGGGGTCGAAGTCGGTGGTGGTGTCGCCCCGTTCCACGCTGCCGGCCACCGGCTTCTCGCCGGCCACCTGCAGGAAGGCCTCCACCAGGCTGGTCTTGCCGCAGCCGGCCTGGCCGGCAAGGGCGATGTTGCGGATGTGTTCGACGCTGGGTGGGGTCTGGGGATGCTGCATGGCCTTGCTTCTCGTGGGTGTTTGGAGGGATGGGGCAAGTATAGCGGCTTGCCGCGGCCGGCGTTGCAGCCTGCATCCCCGGCCATTGCAGATTGCAACACCGGCCCGCAACGACGGCGATGGCTGTTTCTCAACATGTTGATTTTTCAGGATATGGCTGCCTGGCATAGCGTTTGCAACACGATAGATCCTGACAGAGTGAAATCGCCATCCGTACCGCGGCGAAAGGAGTTCGTGACCATGCAACGCAGAATTTTCCTGAAAGGCGGACTGGCCGCGGGTGCGGCGGGTGTGGCGGCCGGCCTGCTGCCGCAGGCCGTGCTGGCCGCCTGGTCAAAGGAGGCCTTCGAGAGCAAGGACATGAAGGGCGCCCTGAAGGCGCTGTTCGGCAGTGACGCGGCGACGCCGGGTCAGATCAAGATCAAGGCGCCGGACATTGCCGAGAACGGCGCGGTGGTGCCGGTGACGGTGTCGACCGACCTGGAGGGCGTGGAGGCCATGGCCATCTTCGCCACCAAGAACAACTTTCCGCTGACCTCCGAGTACGTGCTGGGCGAGGGTGCCCTGCCGTTTGTGTCCACGCGCATCAAGATGGGCAAGACGGCCGACGTGGTGGCGGTGGTCAAGGCCGGTGGCAAGCTGTACTCGGCCAAGAAGTCGGTGAAGGTCACCATCGGTGGCTGTGGCGGATAACGGGAGGAGGCGCAAGCGATGAGTTCCATCAAGATTCGAGCGAAGGAGAAGGGTGGCGTGGTGACCGTGAAGTGTCTGATCTCGCACCCGATGGAGACCGGTTTTCGCAAGGACAAGAAGACGGGCAAGCCGATTCCGGCGCACTTCATCCAGGAGGTGGTGGCCGAGAGCGGCGGCAAGGTGCGCATGACGGCCTACTGGTCGGGTGCCATCTCCAAGAACCCCTACCTGTCCTTCAAGTTCAAGGGCGGCAAGAAGGGCGACACCGTCAAGATCGCCTGGAAGGACAACAAGGGCCAGAGCGATTCCGCCGAGGCAAAGATTTCCTGATCGTTTCGTAACGTCCTTTATACATCCTTTGGCTATTCGGGCGTCCTGCGGGGCGCCGTTTTTTTCACACCGTTTCGCCTCCGACTTGAACCGGCTATGCTGGGTGTATGGCGCACCATCCCCGCCCGTCCCGTCCGCCCGCCGCCGCGCTCGATCTGGCGCCGGCCGAGGCGCTGTGGAAGCGGGTCCCCAAGCGTGGCGTCGACGGCAAGCCCCTGGCCGACTTCATGATGCTGGTGCGTGGCCTCAACCGCCTGCCACAAGCCGAACAGCGCGCCCGGGTGGCGCGCCTGTCGGCGGTGCTGGCGCAGCACGACCGGCTGGTGGTGTTCGCCGACCTCAACCTGCGCCTCAACCTGCTATGGGTGTCGCACCGTTGCGTGCCCGGCGCCGGCATTGAGATCGCCATGGCCTTGCATGAGGCCGTCCCCTCGGCCGTCCTGATCGGTCCCCGCATCGAGAACGGCCGCTTCCTGCGCTGAGATCCGAAAAAAACCGCTTTTCCCAGGCAAGGCACGACCGCATGGCCCCGTATCACCGGGCATTTTGGTATGGCCAGTAATATCAGAAAAACAAAAAATTCTGATGGTGCCTGGCCGAAGATGGTTGGGTAGTCATGAAAAAAGTGCAGTTTTTTGGGAAAAACCTGGCACTGGTCTAGGATTTTTCAAGAAACCCCACCACTGCGGAGGAGGCCCGTCATGAGCGGATATTCGATCGCCGTGCTCACCATCGTGGCCCTGACATTGCTGTTGCAGTTCCTGCCCTGGTTCCGTGCCCGTCTGCTGCGTGGCAAGCCGGCCCCGGACATCACACGGGAGTTGACCTCGGTGGGGGATGATCTGCTGATCTACTTCTGGAGCCCGCGCTGCGGCGCCTGCCGCGCCATGACACGCATCGTGGACAGCCTCATGGCGCGCCGCAAGGACGTAGTGAAGGTGGACGCCTCGGCCGCGCCGGAGCTGGCGCGCAAGTTTCACGTCATGGCCACCCCCACCCTGGTGCGCGTGCACCACGGCCGCATCGAGGAGGTGCTGATCGGCAGTCGCTCGGAAGAGGAGATCCGTCGTCTGTTGCCTTGAGCGGGGGGGCTGACTCCTGCTGATTGAGTCAAGCGGAACCAGACAGATACCAACAAGAAACCACTGGGGCCTGTACCAGATGCACGGTAATGCCTGGGAGTGGTGCAAGGGCAGACGACACGGCAATTGGCAAGGGCGCGCCAAAGGATGGCCGACGCTGGCCGACCGGTGGCAGACAGGAGCGGGCTGTGCTCCGTAGCGGTTCCTGGATCGCCGGCGGGGGTGATGTGTGGACGGCGCAACTTCGTGGCGCCGCCGCTGCTGCACTCGAACCGGCCTGCTGGGGGTGGGTTGACGGCCGGGGAGGCGGAACTGCATCACAGAAGAGGGCGCGCTGGTGTTAAGATCTTGGCCCACCCCTCCCCTGTCCAGCCAAGGAGCCGCCGCCATGCCCGAACGTCCGGTCCGCATTGCCGTGATGACGATTTCCGATACCCGCACGCTGGAGGACGACACCTCCGGCCAGGCCCTGGTGGACATGGCCACCGCCGACGGTCACGAGGTGGTGGAGCGCATCCTGGTGCGGGACGACATCTACCGCATCCGCTACGAGGTGTCGCGCTGGATCATTGATCCCAATGTGGAGGTGGTGATCAGCACGGGCGGCACCGGTCTGACGGGCCGCGATGGCACGCCGGAGGCGGTGCGTCCGCTGTTCGACCGGGAGATCGAGGGCTTTGGCGAGCTGTTCCGGCAGATCTCCTACCAGACCGTGCGCACCTCGACCATCGCCTCGCGCGCCGTGGGCGGGGTAGCCAATGGCACCTTCATCTTCGCCCTGCCCGGCTCCACGGGCGCCTGCCGCGACGCCTGGAGCGGCATCCTGCGCGACCAGCTGGACCTGTCCCACCGGCCCTGCAATCTGGTGGAGTTGATGCCGCGCCTGACCGAGTCATGAGTCACGACTGCGGCTGCGACGGCCAGGCCGCGCGCGGCGGCCTGCTGCCGGTGGAGAACGCGCGTGCCACCTTGCTGTCGGCGGCGCCACGCCTCACCGGTCACCACCCCGTGCCGCTGGCCGAGGCGGCGGGGCGGGTGCTGGCGGAGGCAGTGGTCTCGCCCATCGACGTGCCCGGCCACGACAACAGCGCCATGGACGGCTACGCCGTGCGCGCCGCCGACACACAGGCGGCGCCGTGCGTGCTGCCCGTCTCGCAGCGCATCCCGGCCGGCCACAACGGCGAGCCCCTGCAGCCCGGCACGGCGGCGCGCATCTTCACCGGCGCGCCCCTGCCGCCGGGGGCCGACGCGGTGATCATGCAGGAGCAGACCGAGCCGGCCGCGGAGGGCGTGCGCCTGCTGCAGCCGGTGCGGTCGGGGGAGAACGTGCGGCCGCGCGCCAACGACGTGGCGCGGGGCAGCGAGGTGCTGTCGGCGGGCACCCGCCTCACGCCGCCGGCCGTGGGCCTGCTGGCCTCGCTGGGCATCGACCGCGTCGAGGTGCGCGTGCGGCCGCGGGTGGCCCTGCTGTGCACCGGCGACGAGCTGGCCGAGCCGGGCGAGCCCCTGCTGCCGGGGCAGATCTACAACGCCAACCGGCCCATGCTGAGCGCCCTGCTCGCCCAGGCCGGCTGCGAGGTGCTGGACCTGGGCCGGGTGGAGGACACCCTGGCCGCCACCCGCCAGGCCCTGCACGCCGGTGCCGGGGCGGCCGACCTGATCCTCACCACCGGCGGCGTGTCGGTGGGCGAGGAGGATCACGTCAGGGCGGCCGTGGAGGCCGAGGGCGAGCTGCACCTGTGGCGGTTGCGCATGAAGCCCGGCAAGCCGCTGGCCTTCGGCACGGTGGCCGGCACGCCGCTGCTCGGCCTGCCCGGCAACCCGGTGTCGGCCTTCGTCACCGCCCTGCTGTTCGCCCTGCCCTTCCTGCGCCAGATGCAGGGCCGCGCGCCCGCCTTCCCCGCCCCGCTGTGGGCCCGCTTCGACGGCGACTGGCCGCGCCCGCGTCCGCGCCGCGAGTTCCTGCGCGTGCGCCTGCGCGCGCCGGAGCAGCCGGGCGTGCCCTGGGCCGAGCCCTTTGCCCGTCAGGGCTCGGACGTGCTCACCGGCGCCGTGTGGGCGGACGGCCTGCTGGAGGTGCCGGAGGAGCGCACCTGGCAGCGCGGCGACCTGCTGCGCTACTGGCCCTTCACCGCGCTGCTCGACTGACCCGCCTCAGCCCAGCTCGGCCAGCAGCGCGTCCACCATGCGCTCGGCCTGGGCCAGGTAGCCGCCGCCGAACAGGTTGTAGTGGTTGAGGATGTGGTACAGGTTGTACAGGGTGCGCCGCTGCGGATAGCCGGGGTCGATGGGCCGCCGCTCGCGGTAGGCGGCGAAGAAGTCGGCGCCGGGGTGGCCGAACAGCTCCATCATGGCCAGGTCGGCCTCGTGGTCGCCGAAGTAGGTGGCCGGGTCGAAGATGACCGGCGCGCCGTCCGGCGTCGCCCCCCAGTTGCCGGACCACAGGTCGCCGTGCAGCACGCTGGGCCGCGGCCGGTGGTCCGTGAACAGGGCGTCCATCCCTGCCATGAGCCGTTCCACGCGCCCGGCCAGCCGCGCCGGGGCGCCGTTGTACAGCGCCAGCCGCAGTTGGTGGCCGAGGCGCCGCTCGCGCCAGAAGGCCAGCCAGTCTTCGTGCCAGGCGTTGGGCTGGGGTGTGGCGCCGATGGTGTTGTCGCGGTGCCAGCCGAAGCGCTCGGCGGTGTGGCCATGCAGACCGGCCATGGCCTGGCCGAAGCGCACCGGGTCCGGCCGCCCGCCCAAGGGCAGGTATTCCATGACCAGGTAGCTGCGCCCGGCCAGCTCGCCGTGGCACACCGGGCGCGGCACGCGGATGGCGCCGGCCCGGTCCAGCTCGGCCAGGCCCTCGGCCTCGGCGGCGAACATGTCCTGCTGGCCGGCGGCGTTCAGCTTGACGAAGTAGTCGCGGCCGTCGCTGCCGGTGAGGCGCCAGGCCTCGTTGATGCAGCCGCCGCTGGCCCCCTGCCGCGCGCGCGGCGTGAAGGGCCGGCCGGTGGCCGCGCCGATGGTCTCGCTCAGGGCGTCCCAGAAGTTCATCGTTGCCTCCGTTTGCGGGTGGCGGTCGGGCGCGGCGGCAGGGTCAGCAGGCGCTGCTCCCCCGGTGCCAGGCCGTCCAGGGTCCAGGAGCCGATGCGGTAGCGGATGAGGCGCAGCGTGGGATGGCCCACCGCCGCCGTCATGCGCCGCACCTGCCGGTTGCGGCCCTCGTGCAGGGTGATCTCCAGCCAGCAGTCGGGGATGTGGCGGCGCCGGCGCACCGGCGGGTCGCGCGGCCACAGCCCGGCGGGCGGGTCCATGCGCCGCACCCGGGCCGGGCGCGTGCGCCCGTCGCGCAGCGCCACCCCCTCGGCCAGGGCGCGCAGCGCCGCCGCGTCCGGCTCGCCCTCCACCTGCACCCAGTAGGTCTTGCCCAGGGCGTGGCGCGGGTCGCTGATGAACGCCTGCCAGGGACC
>JALVPS010000353.1 GCA_027031685.1 Gammaproteobacteria bacterium
AGCAGGGCGTCCAGCTGGCCGGTGGTGAGCCCGTCGGGGTGGGCCTGCAGAGCGGCCAGGGCCTCCTGCTGGCGGGGGGCGCGGCGCAGGGCGGCCAGGCCGGCCGGGTCGTCGTCAACCGCCGCCTGCCACACGTCCACGTCGGCGCTGTCGGCGGCGGCGCCGCGGCGCAGCAGGGCCGGCAGGGCGGTGTGCAGCGCCTCGCCCAGGGGGTGGTGGTAGTAGCGCGCCGCCCGCCGCAGCAGGTCGAGCAGGGCGGCATCCAGCAGCGGCGCCTCGTCCAGCACGGCCAGCACCGGCTTGAGGCGCTCGGGCGGGCAGTCGCTGTGCTCTGCCTGGCCCACCACCACGCCCACCAGCCGACGGCCGGCGAAGTCCACCGTCACGCGCACGCCCGGCGGGGGCGTGGGGGCGTCGGCGGGCGGCAGGTAATCGAAGTGGTCGGCGACCGGCGAGGGTAGGGCGACGTGCAGGATCAAGGGCGGCTGGCCTGTGTGAAGTTAGTCACAAATCTTAAAGTCATCTGGCAAAGGTCGTGCTAAGTGACTCATGTCCAAGGGGTCGTGCCGCTTATCCACAAAAGCTGTGGATAACTCTGTGGACAGTTTGTCGCCAAGGGCACGGAAAAGCCGTATTTGCGGCACTTGACACAGATTGGACATTTTTTCGCCAGACTGTCCTATGTTTTGTAAATCAATGGGTTATTGGGTTGTGCCTGGCAGGCGGCGGGGCTGGCCGGGGACTGGCGGGCGTGTGCCGGGAGGCGGGCGACCGTTGTTGATAACTGGTGGCCGGGGGCGCCGTACTGTCAAGCATCTATCGAAGAAATTTACGTTTTTCCCGGCCGGGGCGGGCGAGCCGTTGTGATGTCCCTCCCGCCCGCTGCGCATCGTCGGCCCTTTTCGCATGGAAAGAGAAACAAGTCCGTTCCTCGGTGACCGTATGGGCTAAGTTACGCCCCCATTCAAGGACGCACGGGGGCGCCCGCCCGCCGTGAAATCAGGAGTGATGACCATGCGAACCGCCCTTCATACCGCCATGTTCGGCCTTGCGCTGCTGTTCTCCGCGAACGCCCTGGCCGACCGGCCCGCCAACTACTTCGCCATCGGCCTGGCCGATGCCCAGTTCGATCCCGACAAGTATGCCCCGCGCGACGAGACCAATCTCGATCTGCGTCTCGGCCATGAGTTCAGGCCTTATCTGGCCGCCGAGCTGCGCCTGGGCACCAGCCTGCACAGCGACAGTGGCAAGGGTACCGAGGTGAGTTTTGCGGCCGGACTGGCGCGCTTCAATCTGCCCTTCGAACGGGTCACGCTGTATGGCCTGCTGGGTCTGGCGGGCGGCAAGGCCGACGTGCCCAACTTCGACGACGGCTTCTCCGGACTGGCCTTCGGGGGCGGCGTGGCGCTGTACGGCACCGAGCGCAGCGCATTGGGCATCGAATACATGCAGTATGGCACCAGCGACCGGTACCGCACCCTGGGTGTGAGCCTGGTGCACCATTTCCGGCCGCCCAAGCCGCGGTTCTGACCGACCTCCCTTCGACATGGACGATGAGCGGTATTTCAGGATGAATACGCACACCCCGCAGGCGGCTACGCGCCGCACCTCCTTCCCGCGCCCACTGGCGCTCCTGCTGCTGGCGGCGGCCCTGCTGTTGGGCGGCTGTTTCAGCGGCGGCACCGACCTGGCCGCCGGCGCCGGCAGCGGTGATGCACCTGCCGACGGTGGCGGCACGGCCACACCGCCGCCCGCCGCCGGCAGTGGCCAGCAGCTCACCCTGCTGGCCGACAACCTGCAGCTGCCCAGCGGTGAGAGCGGCTCGGTGCGCCTCACCGCCAACCTCAAGGACGCCGACAACGTGCTGGTGGCCGGCCAGGCGGTCAGCTTCAAGGCCTCCTCCGGCAGCCTGCAGATCGTACAGGACACCACCGACGCCCTGGGCAATGCCATGGCCGTGCTGTCCAGCCCGCACAATCCGGTCAACCGCGCCATTACCGTGACGGCCACGGCGGGGCAGAGCACAGCCACGCTGGACATCCAGGTGATCGGCACCGAGCTGACCATTGCCGGGCCGAGCACGCCCATCACTACCGGGGGTAGCGCCGACCTGACCCTCAAGCTCAAGGCGGGTGACGGCAGTGTGCTGGCCAATCAGCCCATCAAGGTCACCTCGGCGCGGGGCAATGTGCTGACCGATGGCGACGGCAACCCGCTGACGAACGGCACGGTGACCACCAATGCCCAGGGGGAGGCCGTGGTGCGCGTGACGGACGGTCGGGGCCAGGACGACACCCTCACGGCCAGCGCCTATGACGGGGCCATCCAGGCCTCGCCGTTCACGCTCAGGGTGTCCGCCAACAGCCTGGCCTTCGAGAGCCCGTCGGCGGACACGGAAATTCCCCTGGGCACGGCGCAGACCATCCGTGTGCGGCTGGTGCGCGGCGGCGTGCCCGCGACGGGCGAGACGATCAGTTTCAGCACCACGCGGGGCCTGTTCGCCAACGGTCAGCCCACCACCACGGCCACTACCGGAGGCGATGGCCGGGCCACGGTCACCATCAGCTCCAGCCATGCCGGCGGCGCCAGCATCACCGCCAGCACGGTCAGCGAGTCGTCCCGCCGGAGCGTGGAGTTCGTGGCCACCACCCCGGCCGCCATCGGCCTGGTGGCCTCGCCGGAGATCCTGGGGCCAAGAGACACCAGCACCCTCACCGCCACCGTGCGTGATGCCAACAACAATCTGGTGAAGAACGCCACGGTGGTGTTCAACCTGCTGGCCGACATCACCCAGGGCAGCCTCTCGCTGGGCGAGGCGACCACCGACAGCTTTGGGCAGGCCTCCACGGTCTACACGGCCGGTGTGCAGGCCAGTGGCAAGAACGGCGTGCAGATCCGCGCCGACGTCAAGGACAGCACACCCCTCGTGAGCCAGACCACCACCCTCACCGTGGAGCCGCAGACCCTGCGCATCATCTTCGGCACCGGTAACGAGATGTTCGAGCCCAATCCGGCCCAGTACCGCAAGCCCTATGTCATCCAGGTAAGTGACGACGGGGTGCCGGTGGCCGGGGCCAATGTGGCGCTGATGGTCTATCCGGTCACGTATTACAAGGGCCAGTACGTGGCGACGGACACCGATGGCAGCGGCCAGCCCGACACCTGGGTGCCGATAGTGTCGGCCACCTGCGCGGCGGAGGACGCGAACCGTAACGGTGTGCTCGACAATGGCGAGGTGGACCGCAACGGTGACGGTGAACCCACGCCCCCGGCGGTGGTGACCATCGGCGCCTCCCAGGGCAATACGCCCACCGTGTCGCAGGCCACGGTGACCACTGATGCCAACGGCTTTGCCTACTTTGATATCTACTACCCCCAGGACCACGCCAACTGGATCCAGGTGGAGCTGGTGGCGCAGACCACGCAGGCCGGCCAGCGCAGCCTGTACACCACGCGCGTGGTACCGCCCGCCCTGGCCGACGACGTCAACGATGTCAACAAGGCGCCGCCCGGGGGCAGCCCCTTCGGGCAGGGCAGTTCCTGCAACGACACCCTGTAGATCGCCGTCCGGCGATACGGAGGAAGGGCCCGCGCTGCGGGCCCTTCGCGTTGGGCGCCCGGCGGGTGGCAGGGCAGACCGTGTGCCGGGGGCCGAAGGCGATGGGACGCCACGGGACACGGAAGAGGTGGTGGCGCGGCAGCCACTGCCTGCCGGGCGCGGTAATGCCGTTCGCCTTCCTTGGTCGGGCGGGTGTGTCGCGCCGCCCGGTGCCGCCCAGCATCCCGGGTAGTGGGGCAAGCACGAGGTCACTCAGGCACCCTGCCGCCAGCGGTCCATGG
>JALVPS010000354.1 GCA_027031685.1 Gammaproteobacteria bacterium
CCCCACGCTGTAACGGAATGTCACGAGCCACGCCATGAGCAAGACCTACCAGTTCACTTCCGAGTCGGTCTCCGCCGGCCACCCCGACAAGATCGCCGACCAGATCTCCGACGCCGTCCTCGACGCCATCCTGGAACAGGACAAGCACGCCCGCGTGGCCTGCGAGACGCTCATCAAGACCGGCGTGGTGCTGGTGGCCGGCGAGATCACCACCTCTGCCTGGGTGGACCTGGACGAGGTGGTGCGCAACACCATCCTGGATATTGGCTACACCAGCTCGGACGTGGGCTTCGACGGCGCCACCTGCGCCGTGCTGTCGGCCATCGGCAAACAGTCCTCGGACATCGCCCAGGGCGTGGACCGCGAGCGCCCCGAGGAGCAGGGCGCCGGCGACCAGGGCATGATGTTCGGCTACGCCAGCGACGAGACCGACGTGCTCATGCCGGCCCCCATCCACTACGCCCACCGCCTGGTGCGCCGCCAGGCCGAGGTGCGCAAGAACGGCACGCTGCCCTGGCTGCGGCCCGACGCCAAGAGCCAGATCACCTTCCGTTACGAGGAGGGCCGGCCGGTGGCCATCGACGCCGTGGTGCTGTCCACCCAGCACGACCCGCACATCACCCAGGAGGACATCCGCGAGGCGGTAATGGAGGTCATCATCAAGCCCACCCTGCCGGAGCACTTCCTGACCGCCGACACCACCTATCACATCAACCCCACCGGCAAGTTCGTCATCGGCGGCCCGGTGGGCGACTGCGGCCTGACCGGACGCAAGATCATCGTCGACACCTACGGCGGCATGGCCCGCCACGGCGGCGGCTGCTTCTCCGGCAAGGACCCCTCCAAGGTGGACCGTTCCGCCGCCTACGCCGGCCGCTACGTGGCCAAGAACATCGTCGCCGCCGGCCTGGCGGCGCGCTGCGAGATCCAGGTGTCCTACGCCATCGGCGTGGCCGAGCCCACCTCCATCTCGGTGGAGACCTTCGGCACCGGACTGGTGCCGGACGAGCGCATCGTGGAGCTGGTGCGCGAGCACTTCGACCTGCGCCCCTACGGCATCATCCAGATGCTCGACCTGATCCGCCCCATCTACAAGCAGACCGCCGCCTACGGCCACTTCGGCCGCGACGACCTGGACCTGCCCTGGGAGCGCACCGACAAGGCCGAGGCCCTGCGCAGTGCGGCCGGCCTGGACAACGTCACCCGGGTCGGCGCCTGACGCGCCCGGCCCTGCCCGCCCGACCCAGGGAGCCCCCTTCCCGGCCGGACCGAGGAGCGCTGCAACGGGAGTGACAGGCCGTTGAGATTCGCTCAGGCGGGTGCGAGACAAGGCAAAAATGGCCGAAAAATCGCAGCTTACGAGCAGTAAATGCGCATTTTGAGGCCATTTCTAACGCCGTATCGCACCCCATGAGCAGAATCTCTACCGCCTGTCGACCGCCAGGCTCGGTCCGGTTCGTTGTACGTTAACGACAACGGCGCTCGCTTCATTCCACAGGAGCAATGAAACGATGAACGCTGTCACCTCTGCCGACTTCACCGACTTCCACGTGGCCGATCTGTCCCTGGCCGAATGGGGCCACAAGGAGATCGCCATCGCCGAGACCGAGATGCCCGGTCTCATGGCCCTGCGCGAGCGCTATGGCGCGCAGCAGCCCCTCAAGGGCGCGCGCATCGCCGGCAGCCTGCACATGACCATCCAGACCGCCGTGCTCATCGAGACGCTGGTGGCCCTGGGCGCCGAGGTGCGCTGGGCCTCGTGCAACATCTACTCCACCCAGGACCACGCCGCCGCGGCCATCGCCGACCAGGGCATCCCGGTGTTCGCCTACAAGGGCGAGTCGCTGGCCGAATACTGGCAGTTCACCCACCGCATCATGGAATGGGGCGACGGCGGCCTGCCCAACATGATCCTGGACGACGGCGGCGATGCCACCCTGCTGCTGCACCTGGGCGCCAGGGCCGAGCAGGACCCGGGCGTGCTGGCCAACCCCACCTCCGAGGAGGAGGAGCACCTGTACGCCGCCATCAAGGCCAAGCTGGCCGAGGATCCCACGTGGTACTCCACGCGCCTGGCCGCCATCCGCGGCGTCACCGAGGAGACCACCACCGGCGTGCACCGCCTGTACCAGATGGAGGAGCGCGGCGAGCTGGCCTTCCCGGCCATCAACGTCAACGACTCGGTCACCAAGTCCAAGTTCGACAACCTGTACGGCTGCCGCGAGTCGCTGGTGGACGGCATCAAGCGCGCCACCGACGTCATGATCGCCGGCAAGATCTGCGTGGTGCTGGGCTATGGCGACGTGGGCAAGGGCTGCGCCCAGAGCCTGCGCGGCCTGGGGGCCACCGTGTGGGTCACCGAGATCGACCCCATCTGCGCCCTGCAGGCGGCCATGGAGGGCTACCGCGTGGTGACCATGGAGGAGGCCGCCCCGCTGGGCGACATCTTCGTCACCGCCACCGGCAACTACCACGTCATCACCCACGAGCACATGCAGGCCATGAAGAACGAGGCCATCGTGTGCAACATCGGCCACTTCGACAACGAGATCGACGTGGCCAGCCTGCGCCAGTACCCGTGGGAGAACATCAAGCCGCAGGTGGACCACATCATCTTCCCCGACGGCAAGAAGCTCATCCTGCTGGCCGAGGGGCGGCTGGTGAACCTGGGCTGCGCCACCGGCCACCCCAGCTTCGTCATGTCCAACAGCTTCACCAACCAGGTCCTGGCGCAGATGGAGCTGTTCAACCACCCGGACAAGTACGAAAAGAAGGTGTACGTGCTGCCCAAGAAGCTGGACGAGGAGGTGGCCCGCCTGCACCTGGACAAGATCGGCGCCCACCTGTCGCGCCTCACCCCGGAGCAGGCCGAGTACATCGGCGTGCCGGTGGAAGGGCCGTACAAGCCCGACCACTACCGCTACTGACCGTTACCGCCGGCCGGGACACACCGCCGGCGGCAACGCTTGTGGCCCTTTACGGCATCCCGCACAATGGCCGCGGCAACCGCCGCGGCCCCGGCCTGCTGCACCCATCATGGAAACACAACGCAAGTACCCCCGCGAATTCAGCTTCGAATTCTTCCCGCCGCGCACGCCCGAGGGCGAGGCCAAGCTCAAGGTAGTGCGCGAACAGCTGGCGGCCCTGCGGCCGCGCTTCTTCTCCGTCACCTTCGGCGCCGGCGGCTCCACCCAGGAAAAGACCCTGGAGACGGTGCTCACTATCCAGCGCGAGTCGGGCATCGAGGCCGCCCCGCACCTGTCCTGCATCGGCTCCACCCGCGCGCGCATCGCCGAGATCCTGGACACCTACCGGGCGCACGGCATCCGCCACATCGTGGCCCTGCGCGGCGACCTGCCCTCCGGGCTGGGCATGCCCGGTGAATTCCGCTACGCCAACGAGCTGGTGGCCTTCATCCGCGAGCACAGCGGCGACCACTTCCACATCGACGTGGCCGCCTACCCGGAATTCCACCCCCAGGCGCCGGACGCCTTCACCGACCTGGCCAACTTCAAGCGCAAGGTGGAGGCCGGCGTCAACGGCGCGCTCACGCAGTACTTCTACAACCCGGACGCCTACCTGTGGTTCGTGGACAGCTGCGAGCAGCTGGGCCTGGACCTGCCCATCGTGCCCGGCATCATGCCCATCACCAACTACACCCAGCTGGCGCGATTCTCCGACACCTGCGGCGCCGAGATCCCGCGCTGGCTCCGCAAGCGCCTGGAGGCCTACGGCGACGACCTGGCCTCCCTGCGCGCCTTCGGTGAGGAAGTGGTCACCAAGCTGTGCCGCGACCTGCTGGAGGCCGGTGCCCCCGGCCTGCACTTCTACAC
>JALVPS010000355.1 GCA_027031685.1 Gammaproteobacteria bacterium
GGCGCCGAATAGCCCCCACCCCCTCCCGCCGCGGCGGGTCACGGCTTATGCCGGGGAACATCGCCATCCCCGGCAAGCACGAGCTGGGCTACGTGCTGACGCGCAGGCCCGAACCAAAACCGCAGGGTGGATCAGGCGAAGCAGATCCACCCCTCCGCATCCGAGATGGCCAGGATTTCGGCGGCTCCCTGCAGGGGCCGTAGGTGTGTGGTCGCCGTCCCTTGCCCCTGCCGCAGATGCCCTATACATCTGACTCCCTTTCGAGCCGCAGTCGTTCGCCCATTGCGCATAAAAATATGGAAGTGATGTACGGCGAAAAACAGCGGAAAAGGCGGCTACCGGGTCGAGGTTCCGGCCACTCCGGGCCGTGTGTCGCAGGGCGAAACGATGAACGAGCCGATGGCCAACCTGCACGAGGCCATCGAGGGCTGCCTGTCGGTGGACATGGAGGACATTCCGGTATCCGAGACGGACAGGGTGCTGAAGATCGCCATTTGATGAAGCTCGCCGGCATTGAGGAAGGCGAGCGGTAGCCGGGGCCGCCTCCGGTCGGTCACCCGCCCCCGCCCGGCTGCTACACTCCCCGCCCATGAAGGCGCTGCACGGGATCTGGATCGCCGCCATGCTGCTGGCCGTCCTGTGGCCGCCGGCCGGGCGGGCGGCGGACGAATCCACGGAGACGGCCGCGGCGGCGCCGGTGACGGACGAGACGCTGGCCGAGACGCGGGCGGCGCTGGCGCGGCTGCAGGCGCAGAAGCAGGCGCAACTGGCGCGGCTGCGCGACAGTGAGATCGACGAGGATCTGCTGGGGGTGGCGGAGCTGGAGATCGAGTCGGCGCGCGTCAAGCTGCAGAGCCTGCGCCTGGAGCTGGACAGCCTGCGCGCACGGGTGCGCGAGCTGGCGGCGCAGATCGCCACGGTGGAGGAGAAGCAGCGCGAGATCCGGGCCAGGGCCGCCGCGCTGGACGACCGGACACGCAGCGAGATCCTGCAGAGCCTGGAGTCCACGCTGCAGTCGCTGCGACCGCAGTACGGGCGGCTGAGCGCGCGCCTGACGCGGCTGGAGACGCTGCTCAGCCTGCAACGCTCGCGCCTGCAGGTCCTGAAGCGCTGGCGCGACGAGCTGAAGGCGCGCCGCGCCCGCTATCTGGCGGAGCAGTCGCGCGAGAGCTGGGCCGCGCAGCGCCAGCGGCTGCTGGACAGGCGCGCCGAGTGGCAGGCGAAGGCCCGGCGGCTGGAGGAGAAACTGGCCAGCCCGGGGCTGGGCGAGGCGCGCCGCTACCGCCTGCAGGTGGACAAGCTGCTGGCCGAGCAGGAGGCGGGCCTGATCGACCTGACACTGCGCCTGCACGACGTGCGCGAGCAGCTCAGCGCCCTGCACGAGGCCAGCGGCCGGCCCGACCTGGACCTGACGCGCATCGACTCCCTGCAGCAGCAGACGGACAAGCTGCGCCGCCAGATCGGCGCCCTGGCCAGCCTGCTGGCCAGCCACCGGCAGCTGGTGGAGATGATGCTGGCGGTGAGCCGCGGCCGCAACGCCGGCCGCGACGTGCAGCGGCTGGAGGCGCTGCAGGCGCGGCTGGCGGAGAAGCAGGACACGCTGCGCCAGATGGACGAGGCGGTGACCGACATCGCCCGCCGCCTGGCCGCCAGCCGCGAGGCGCTGCGCCGGCGGGCCCTGTCCAGCCGCCATCCCTTCCCGCACACGCTGGCGCAGTGGCGGCAGGTGGCGGACGACCTGCTGCGCGTGGCGCCCCAGCATCTGGCCAGCCAGGCGCTGCTGTTGGGCGCGCGCCTGCGCGCGCTGACGCCCTGGCAGTGGAGCGGCTTCGCCCTGCTCACGGGCGTCTGGCTGGGGGCGCTGGCCTGGCTGCGGCGCCTGCTCCGCCGCCATCTGCGCCAGCCGGACCGGGCCGTCATGAGCTTCAGCCTGTGGGTGCTACAGCTGGCCGGCCAGTGGCTGCTGCGGCTGCTGTGGCTCCCGGCCCTGGGCGGCGTGCTCTACGGCCTGCTGCGGCTCGGCCGGGTGCCCCTGCGCGAGGTGTCGCTGCTGGTGGGGCTGTTCGCCGTGGCGGCGGTGTTCGCCCCGGCGCTGGTGCTGAACCGCCTGCTGTTCGAGCAGCGCGCGCACGGCATGGCCTGGTACGACCGGCCGCTGTTCGAGGGGCTGCGCCTGTCGCTGCTGCTGGGCGCGCTGCTGGTGGGCCTGGACGTGGTGGTGCACCAGTCGCCGGTGGACGCGCTCACGGTGGACACCATCGACCGCCTGCTCATGCTGGCCCTGCTGCTGCTGTCGGTGGTGCTGCTGTGGCGCCGCGCCACCATCCTCGCCTACCTGGCGCCGGTGCTGGAGGGCAGTCCGCGCCTGTTGCTGTTCGCGCGCCTGTTCGGCTGGCTGCTGCCCCTGTCGGGCCTGGTGACGGCGGCGGTGGGCTTTCTCGGCTACACGCTGCTGGCCTGGCAGATCGCCGCCTACGAGGGCAAGTTCCTGCTGGTGTTCGCCCTGTGGCTGGTGTTGCGCGCCAACCTGATCGACTTCTTCCACTGGCTGGAGCGGCGCGCCCTGCGCCACCTGCCCAACGGCTGGATCCTGTCGCAGGCGGTGCTGCAGCCGCTGCAGCTGGTGGCGCGCATCGCCCTGCTGCTGGGCGCACTGTGGACGCTGCTGTGGCTGTGGGGGCTGCCGGCCAATCCGCGCTTCCAGGCCTGGCTGCGCGGCATGGTGCACTACCCGCTGTTCAGCGTGGGCGGCACCACCATCACGCCGCTGGCCCTGCTGGTGGCGGCCATCGTGGTGGGGGTGTTCATGTGGGCCACGCGCTGGAGCCGGGAGTTCGCCTACCGCTGGCTGTTCCGTCACGTGCGCGACCACGGCGCGCGCAACAGCCTGGCCGTGTTCACGCAGTACACGGTGGCGGTGATCGGCATCTTCACCCTGCTCAAGGCGGTGGGCATCGACCTGACCGCCCTGGCCGTGCTGGCCGGCGCCATCGGCGTGGGCATCGGCTTCGGCCTGCAGACCATCGCCAACAACTTCATCAGCGGCATCCTGCTGCTCATCGAGCGCCCCATGCGCACCGGCGACATCGTCAACATCGGCAGCGCCGAGGGCCGCGTGACGCGCATCGGCATCCGCTCGCTCACGGTGCGCACCTGGGACAACATGGAGGTGATCATCCCCAACACCGAGGCCATCACCGCGCCGTTCGTGAACTGGACCCATCTGGACACCATCGTGCGCGTGGTGGTGATGGTGGGCATCAGCTACGACGACGACCCGCACCGGGCACGCGAGCTGGTGCTGTCCATCCTGGACGCCAACCCGGCGGTGGTGGAGCACCCCGAACCCGAGGTGTACCTGCACGACTTCGGCGACTCGTCGGTGGACCTGCGCGTGCAGTTCTTCGTGGACGTCTCGCGCCACAGCCGCCTGCAGGTGCAATCCGAGGTGCTGTTCGCCATCTGGGACGCCTTCGCCGAGGCGGGCATCGAGATCCCCTTCCCGCAGCGCGACCTGCACATCCGCGACCTGCCGGCCGGCATGGCGCCGCCGGCACGGGCCGGACATGGCGACGGCGCCGCGCGGGCGCCGTCGGAGGGGGAGGACGATCGGGCCGGGCCGGCCGTCAGATGAAGTCGATGCACTTGCCCTTGTACATCATGGGGCCGCTGGGCCGGTCCATGTCCTTGCGGTCCATGGGCTCGGGGGTGACGGCGAACATCTTGGCGCCCTCGATGCGCCGCCACTGCGGCTTGCTGAGCTTGAAGGTGGCCTCCATGCGGTCCACGGGCACGGCGGCCACCGGCACCATGTGCCCGTCCGGCTCGTGGATGGCCCACAGCTGCAGCTTGCGCCCTGGCGGCACCTGCGGTTTCTGGGTGAGCCGCACCACCACCACCCGTTTCCGCTGGTCGCCCAGGGTGACCATCATCGGCTGGTTGGCGCTGCTCTCCAGCACCGCCACGTAGCTGGGCAGCGGCATCCGCGGGCTCAGGCGCGGCCACAGCAGCACCGCCACCAGGGCCACGCCCAGCAAGGCGGTGGCCCCGCGCCAGAAGCCCAGCGCCTGCCACCAGGGGCGGCGCGCGCCGTCATCGGCGAAGGCAGCCGCCTCCGGCAGGCGCTCGCGGATGGCACGCCACACGGCCGGGTCGGGCCGCTCGGGGGGCACCGCCTCGCCCAGCGGGTTGAGGCGCGCCTCCCACACCTCCACGGCGTAGCGGATGTAGGGCCGCTCGCGCACCAGCCGCTCGAAGCGGGCCCGGGCGCGGCCGCGCAGCGTGCCGAGCACGTACTCGGCGGCCAGCCGCTCGTACAGCTCCGGGTTCTGGTATCGCCTCACTCCAGACATCTTCTCAACCTCTCGATGCCGCGCCGGACCCACGCCTTGACCGTGCCGAGCGGAGAGCCCAACTTGCGGGCGATCTCCTCGTGGGTCTGGCCGTAGTAGTAGGCCATCAGGATCGATTGCCGCTGCTTTTCCTGCAGCGCGTCCAGGCAGTCCATGACGCGCCGCGCGGCGAGGCTCAGCCCGGCCACGTCGCTGGGCGCCAGATCGTCGCTCGCGAAATCCATGCCCTCGTATTCCATGTCCACCTCCTGCGGCCGGGCGCGCCGCTGACGCAGCAGGTCCAGGCAGCGATTGCGCACCACGGTGGTCATCCAGGTCATGGCCGTGGCGCGCCGGGGATCGAAGCTGGCGGCGCTGCGCCAGATCTTCAAGTAGCCGTCCTGCAGTGCCTCCTCCGCCAGTGAGCGGGTGCGCAACAACCGCAGACAGACCGCGTAGAGCCGGGGGGAGGTACGTTCGTAGAGGCGGGCAAAGGCCTGCTGGTCGCCCTGCGCGCACAGGGCCAACAGCTCCGCGTAGGGGTCGGTGTCGGACATGCCGCCATCCTTCGTTGGGGGTTGCCGGAACGCCTGCGATGTTAGCACGCGCTCCACCGACCGACGGTCTGGCTGCTGCAAGGTCCTGCCTCTCGTACCACTTCCGCTCTACCCTCCCATACGGGGCGGCCAGGCGGCAGGATGCAGGGCCTGGGGAGGAGAAAATCGGGATTTGGGGGCGGTCAGGTTGCCCGACCGAGCCCCTTAATACACCACCCGGCGCGGCTCCGCACCGGGTGGTTCGGAAAGTCGAAGGCACGAGAGGCGCAACACGCCCGGTCGATCGAAGAAAGCGATCGGCATCACGGCACCAGGCCGCTCGCCCCTGGTGCCGTGATGCCGCCCCGTCGGTCGCGCCGCGTTACCCGTAATAGTCCGGCTCGTTGCCGGCCTTCCACTTGATGTTGCAGCCCAGGCTGGGTTTCTGGTCTTCGGCGGGTTTTTCGCCACGCAGGACGGCGTCGGCGGCGGCGCGCAGGTCAGCGCCGGTGACGGGGGCGTCGTTGCGCGGGCGGGCGTCGTCGAACTGGCCGCGGTAGACGAGCTTGCCGTCGGCGTCGAAGAGGAAGAAGTCGGGGGTGCAGGCGGCGCGGTAGGTCTTGGCGATCTCCTGGCTCTCGTCGAACAGGTAGGGGAAAGGGAAGTCCTTGGCGCGGGCCATTTCGACCATTTTTTCCGGGCTGTCGTCCGGGTAGTTGGCCACGTCGTTGGCGTTGATGGCCACCATCTGCAGGCCCTTGGGGATGTATTCGCGGGCGAAGTCGAGCAGGCCGTCCAGGATGTGCAGCACGTAGGGGCAGTGGTTGCACATGAACACCACCAGCAGCGGCTTGCCGCGGAAGTCGTCCAGGGAGACGGTCTTGCCGGTGAGCGGCTCGGGCAGGGCGAAGTGGGGGGCGGGGGTGCCCAGTTCCAGCATGGTGGAGGGGGTTCTGGCCATGGTCGCTCCTTGGTCGGTGTGGATTCGGTGAGGGGCAATGATAGCCCGGCGCCGGCGCGGGGCGGGAATACCCGCGCCCCGTCAGCCCACTCGCTCGATGCCGTGTTCCACCTCCACCGGCCCGGTGAGGATGCGGTGCACGGGACAGCGCCTGGCGATGGCGCCGATGCGCTTGAGCTGGGCGTCGTCCACGGCGCCGCGCAGCTGCACCTGCACGCGTAGGCGGGTGGGCTCGTCGCGCCCGCCGGGCAGCTGGCGCAGGCGGACGGCGATCTCGTCCACCGGGAAGCCCTTGTGGCGCACGTACATGCGCAGGGTGATGCTGATGCAGCTGCCGAGGGCGGCCAGCAGGTATTCCGTGGGCTTGGGCCCGCCGTCCTGGCCGCCCACGTCGAGGGGCTCGTCGGCGTAGAAGCGGTGGCCGCGCACGCGGATCTCGTTCAGGTACTCGCCGCCCACCTCGCGCACCAGCACCTCCTCGTCGTCGTCCGGCGCCGGGCTCGCCGGCGCGGGCGCCGGCACGTAGCGCCCGGCCCAGGCGGTGAGCAGGCCGGCCACGTACTCGGCGTCGCGCGGGTCGCTCAGCATGTGGTCGGCGGTGTCCAACGACACGAAGCTCTTGGGGTGGCGGGCGTGCTCGTAGATGCAGCGCGCCTGGTCGATGCCCACCACGCGGTCCCGGGGCGAGTGCAGGATCAGCAGCGGCCGGCGCAGGGCGGCGATGCGCCCCGCCAGGTCCTGCCGGCGCAGGTCCTCCACCAGCTGGCGCTTGATGCGGAAGGGCCGCCCGCCGATGTCCACCGTGGCCTCGCCGCGCGCCTCGATCTCGTCCAGGGCCGGGGCGAACAGACGCAGCACGTGTTGCGGATCGCAGGGGGCGCCGATGGTGACCACCGCGCGCACTTCCGGCAGGTCGCCGGCCACGCCCAGCACCGCCGCCCCGCCCAGGCTGTGGCCGATGAGAATGGCCGGCGCGCTGTGGTGGGCGCGCAGGTATTCGGCGGCGGCGCGCAGGTCGTCCACGTTGCTGGTGAAGTTGGTGTTGGCGAAATCACCCTCGCTGTTGCCCAGGCCGGTGAAGTCGAAGCGCAGCACGCCGAAGCCATGCCCGGCCAGGGCGCGGCTGATGCGCGTGGCGGCCCCCACCTGCTTGGAGCAGGTGAAGCAGTGGGCGAACAGCACCCAGGCCCGCGGCGGCGTGACCGGGTACTCGGCCAGCGCGGCCAGCGACTCGCCGCGGGGGTTGGGGAAGGTGAACTTTTCGCGCCGGATGCGGCTGACGGGTGACGGCATGGTGCGCTCCTCGCTGCGATCTCTCCCCATGGTACTGACGCCGCGCGGCACTGGATACAGTCCCCGCCCCTCGGGCCCGCGGAGCGGCATACCACCCGCCGCGCCGGCCGCCTTTCCCGGGCCGGGGCCAAAGGCAGGCTATAATCGCGCCCTCCCCGCCGCGGACCCCGCCATGACCGAGACCCTCTACAAGCCCCTGGTGCTGCGCAAGAACGAGGACCGCCGCCTGCGGCAGGGGCATCTGTGGGTGTTCAGCAACGAGGTGGACACCGCCCGCTCGCCGCTCAAGGCCTTCGCGCCCGGCGAGGCGGTGGAGATCCGCGACCACCGCGGCAAGCCGCTCGGCACCGGCTACGTCAACCCCAACTCGCTCATCAGTGCCCGCCTGGTGAGCCGCGACCCGCGCCACCCCTTCGACGCCTCGCTCATCGTGCACCGCCTCAAGGTGGCGCTGGCCCTGCGCGAGCGGCGCTACCGCCACCCCTACTACCGGCTGGTGTACGGCGAGAGCGACGGCCTGCCCGGCCTGGTGGTGGACCGCTACGGCCCCGTGCTGGTGGCGCAGATCACCACCGCCGGCATGGAGGCGCGCCGCGACGACATCCTGCGCGCCCTGGACAAGGTGCTGCGCCCCAGCGGCGTGCTGTGGCGCAACGACGCCCCCGTGCGCGAGCTGGAGGGCCTGCCGCTGTATGTGGAGACGGCCCTGGGCGAGGTGCCGGACACCGTGCTGCTGCGCGAGGGCGAGGCCGAGTTCGAGGTGCCCCTGGCCGGCGGGCAGAAGACCGGCTGGTTCTACGACCAGGCCGACAACCGCCGCGAGCTGCCGCGCCTGGTGGCCGGCGCGCGCGTGCTGGACCTGTTCAGCTACGTGGGCGGCTGGGGCATCCAGGCCGCCTTGGCCGGCGCCAGGGAGGTGTGGTGCCTGGACGGCTCCGCCGACGCCGTGGACCTGGCGGCGCGCAACGCCGAACTGAACGGCGTGGCCGACCGCGTGCGGACCAGCCAGGGCGACGCCTTCGAGGCCCTCAAGGCCCTGCGCGAGGCCAACGAGCGCTTCGACGTGGTCATCGTCGACCCGCCCGCCTTCATCAAGCGCCGCAAGGACCTCAAGAAGGGCGAGGAGGCCTACCGCCGCCTCAACCAGCTGGCCATGGCCCTCATCCCGCGCGACGGCTTCCTCGTCAGCTGCAGCTGCTCCTACCACATGAGCGGCGAGCGCTTCCCGCGCCTGCTGCACCAGGCCGCCCGCCACGTGGACCGCAGCCTGCAGGTGCTGCGCCTGGGCGGCCAGTCCGCCGACCACCCCATCCACCCCGCCATCCCCGAGACCCACTACCTCAAGGCCGTCTTCGCCCGCGTGGTGTGGGGGCTGTGAGGCGGCCATATGTATTATGCAGGCCATGAATGACCGGCTGGACCGTCGCATCGACCTCTTTCTGCAGCTCCTCGGGCGCCTGGCCGACGCCTGCGCCCAGCCGGAGGACGAGTTCGTGCGCGACGCGGTCATCCAGCGCTTCGAGTTCACCTTCGAGCTGGCCTGGAAGCTGCTCAAGGACAAACTGGCCGCCGAGGGCGTGGAGGTGGCCACCCCGCGCCAGAGCCTGCAGGCGGGCGTGGCGGCCCGGCTCATCGACGACGCCAACCTGTGGACCGAGTTGCTGCGCATGCGCAACCTCACCAGCCACACCTACGACGAAAAGCTGGCCCGCCGGGTGTACCGCTTCGTGTGCGCCGACGGGCTGGCCGCCCTGCAGGCCCTGGGGACACGCGCCGGCGGGTGGCGCGGGACATGACCGACGCCGGCCGCTTCGGGCTGTCCGAGGCGCTGCTCGCGGACCTGCGCGAGACCTTCGCCCGCTTCCCGGAGGTGCAAGAGGTGTGGCTGTACGGCTCGCGGGCGCGCGGCGATTTCGGCCCCGGCTCGGACATCGACCTGGCCATTGTGGCCCCGGGCATGTCACGCGAGCGCTTCGCGGCCCTGTACGGGGCGCTGCTGGACCTGCCCTGCGCCTTCCCCATGGACATCCTGCGCTGGGAGGAGCTGGAAGACGCGGACCTGCGCGCGCGCATCCTTGCCCAGCGGCGCCGGCTCTATCCGTAAAAACCCGTAAAATACTGTGACTACTCCCGGCTTCCCGACCTGAGACAGGCACCATGATCCAATACCCCCACATCGACCCCGTCGCGGTGCGCCTCGGGCCACTGCAGATCCACTGGTACGGCATCATGTACCTACTCGGCTTCCTGGCCTTCTGGTGGCTGGGGCGGCTTCGCGCCCGCCGGCCGGACCACCCCATCACCCCGGAGCAGGTGGGCGATCTGCTGTTCTACGGCGCGCTGGGCGTGATCCTGGGCGGGCGCATCGGCTATTTCCTGTTCTACAGCGGCGACCACCTGCTGACCGACCCGCTGTCCATCCTGCGCGTATGGGAGGGGGGCATGAGCTTCCACGGCGGTCTGCTGGGCGTGCTCATCGCCATCTTCTGGTACGCCCACCGCAAGCTGCACACCGGCTTTTTCAACCTGGCCGACTTCGTGGCGCCCATGGTGCCCATCGGCCTGGGGCTGGGCCGCATCGGCAACTTCATCAACGGCGAGCTGTGGGGCAAGCCCACCGACCTGCCCTGGGGCATGGTCTTTCCCGGCGCCGGCAGCGTGCCGCGCCACCCCTCGCAGCTGTACGAGGCCTTTCTGGAGGGGCTGGTGCTCTTCCTCATCCTGTGGACCTTTTCCAGCCGGCCGCGGCCGGTGGGGGCGGTGTCCGGCCTGTTCCTGGTGGGCTACGGCTGCCTCCGCTTCCTCATCGAGTTCGTGCGCCTGCCCGACCCGCAGCTGGGCTACCTGGCCTTCGGCTGGCTGACCATGGGGCAGGTGCTGAGCCTGCCCATGATCGCCGCCGGCCTGGGCCTGCTGTGGTGGGCCTATCACCGCGCCGCGCCAGCCAGCGCCGGAAGCTGACGCCAGGAGCTGAACCATGCGGCAGTACCTCGACCTCATGCGCCGCGTGCGCGAACAGGGCGTGCGCAAGGACGACCGCACCGGCACTGGCACGCTGTCGGTGTTCGGCCACCAGATGCGCTTCGACCTCAGCCAGGGCTTCCCGCTGGTGACCACCAAGAAGCTGCACCTGCGCTCCATCATCGTCGAGCTGCTGTGGTTCCTGCGCGGCGACACCAACCTGCGCTACCTGCACGAGCACGGCGTGACCATCTGGGACGAGTGGGCCGACGACAACGGCGACCTGGGCCCCATCTACGGCTACCAGTGGCGCTCCTGGCCGGACTACGACGGCGGCCACATCGACCAGATCCGCCAGGTCATCGCGCAGCTGCGCCACGACCCGGACTCGCGCCGCATCCTGGTGTCCGCCTGGAACGTGGCGCAGATCGACCAGATGGCCCTGCCGCCCTGCCACTGCCTGTTCCAGTTCTACGTGGCCGAGGGGCGCCTGTCCTGCCAGCTCTACCAGCGCAGCGCCGACATCTTCCTGGGCGTGCCCTTCAACATCGCCTCCTATGCCCTGCTCACCCGCATGCTGGCGCAGGTCACCGGGCTGGCGCCGGGCGAGTTCATCCACACCCTGGGCGACGCCCACCTGTACCTCAACCACCTGGCGCAGGCCGACCTGCAGCTGTCGCGCCAGCCCTACCCGCTGCCCGAGATGCGCCTCAACCCGGAGGTGACCGACCTGTTCGACTTCCGCCTGGAGGACTTCGAGCTGGTCGGCTACCAGTGCCACCCGCACATCAAGGCCCCGGTCGCCGTGTGAGCACCGTCAGCCTCATCGCCGCCTGCGACCGCCACGGCCTCATCGGCCGCGCCGGCGACCTGCCCTGGCGCCTGCCCGCCGATCTGGCCCACTTCAAGCGCCTCACCCTGGGCAAGCCGGTGATCATGGGGCGGCGCACCTGGGCCTCCCTGGGCCGGCCCCTGCCCGGCCGGCGCAACATCGTCGTCACCCGCCAGCCCGGCTACGCCGCGCCCGGCGCCGAGCTGGCCGCCAGCCCCGCCGCCGCCCTCGCCCTGGCGGCCGATGCCGCCGAGGTCATGGTCATCGGCGGCGCCCAGCTCTACGCCGCCTGCGCCAGCCGTGCCGACCGCCTCTACCTGACCCGGGTGGAGGGCGAGTTCACGGGCGACACCTGGTTCCCCT
>JALVPS010000356.1 GCA_027031685.1 Gammaproteobacteria bacterium
GCGCGGGTGGCCGTGGGCACGGAGATCGCCGCCTTCTTCAGCAACCGCCCAGCCGCCATCCCGGCCCTGCAGGTGGCCGCCGAGGCCAGCGACGACCCCGTGTGGCCGCTGCCCCTGCACGCCCCCTACCGCGACCAGCTCAAGAGCCGCGTGGCCGACCTGCTCAACTGCTCCAGCGGCCCCTACGGCGGGGCCATCACCGCCGCCCTGTTCCTGGAACGCTTCGTGGGCGAGGGCATCGACTGGCTGCACTTCGACGTCATGGCCTGGAACACGCGCCAGCGGCCGGGCCGCCCGGAGGGGGGCGAGGCCATGGGCCTGCGTGCGGTGTTCGAGTGGCTGCGGGCGCGCTACGGGGCGCGCTGAGCGGGCGGCCCGCGCGCGCCAGACGAGTGGTCATTTTCCGGCGATGGACGGTATGATGGGTGGCACATAAGCGGCCGTCCGCCGGACGCGGGCGGCCCACAACAGCACACGACTCAGGAGGCCGTCATGATCCGTTCCCGTGGCACGCCCGCCCGTGCCCTTGCCGCCGCGTTCCTGTCCCTCGCCCTGGGCGCCGTCATCCCGCCCGCTGCCGCCGATGGCCGGCCCGAGGCCGGTTTCCCCGCCGCCGACGCCCGGCCCTTCGCTGGGCGGGACGCGTTGGCCTATGCCCTGGCCGTGCAGCCCGACGGGGCGGTGGTGGTGGCCGGGCAGGTGCTCACCCGCACCGGCTCCGCGATCGCCCTGGCGCGCTACCGGCCGGACGGGCGGCTCGACTCCACCCTGGTGGACGGCGGCGCCCTGCGCTCCGATTTCGGCGGCGTGGACAACTACGTCTATGCCGTGGCCGTGCAGCCCGACGGCAAGATCCTGGTGGCCGGCTACACCGGTGTGCAGGGGCGCAACGGGGCGCCCGGCCGCTGGGACCTGGCGGTGCGCCGCTTCCTGCCCGACGGCCTGCCGGACAAGTCCTTCGGCGACCACGGCACGGTGCGCGTCAGCGACCGGCGCGGCAACCGCTACGCCCGCGCCCTGGCCCTGCAGCCGGACGGCGGGATCATGGTGGCCGGCTACGGCTATGCCGGTAGCGACCAGGACTTCCTGGTGGCCCGCTTCCTGCCCGACGGCCGTCCTGACCCGGCCTTCGGCAGCGACGGGCAGGTGCTCGTGGACCTGGGACCCACCGACGACCTGGCCTACGCCGTGACGGTGCAGCCGGATGGGCGCATCGTGGTGGCCGGGCGCGCCTCGCAGGGGGAGGCCCACCAGTGGGCAGTAGTGCGCCTGCGGCCCGACGGGGGGCTGGACGAGGGCTTCGGCGACGGGGGCATCGCGCGCGGCCGCCTGCAGGGGCTGGACAGCGTGGCCCGTGACGTGCTGGTGCAGCCCGACGGCGGCATCCTGGTGGCGGGCTTCGCCGGCCGCGAGCCGGACCTGGACGTGGCCCTGCTGCGCCTGCTGCCGGACGGGCGGCCGGACAGCGCCTTCGGCACGGGCGGCGGCCTGCGGCTGGCCATCGGTCCCGGCAACGACGTGGCCTATGCCCTGGAATTGGATCCGCTGGGCCGCATCCTGCTGGCCGGCTACAGCTACAACGGCGCCCATCAGGACCTGCTGGTGCTGCGTCGGCTGGCGGACGGCTCGCCCGATCCCGCCTTCGGCAGGAACGGCACGGTGCGCCTCGATGCCAGCGGCGATGACGACTTCGGGCGCGCCCTGGCGCTCACCCCCGACGGGCGGCTGCTGGTGGCCGGCTACTCGGGCCAGGCCAGCCACCGCTTCCAGCTGCTGCGCCTGGACGATGGGCCGGCCCTCGACCTCACGCCGGATGCGCTGGCCTTCGCCCCCGTGACCGAGGCCCGCGGCGGGGAATTCCAGACCTCCGGGGCGGCGCTGGTGTCCGGCCTGGGCGACGGGGTGACGGTGCCCCTGCGGGTGGCGGGCGGCCAGGTGAGCCGCAACGGCGGGCCGTTCCTGTCCGCCGGCTGGGCCCGCAACGGCGATTCGCTGCGCCTGCGCCACCGCGCCATCGATCGGCGCGGGGCCGTGACGACCAGCACGCTGCAGGCGGGCGGCCTGCGCGCCGCGGACAACGCCGCCCTGCTGCTGGGCGAGCCGGTGACGGCCCGGTTTGCGAGCACCACCACCGAGGTCAGCCGTTCCGGCGGAGGCGGTGGGGCGCTGGGCATGGCCGTGCCGTGCCTGCTGGCGTTCGGGCGCTGGCGGCGCCGGCGCTGACGACCTCTCCTAACCCGGCCTGGCAGGCACAAAAAAGCCCGACCGGACCGGGGCCGGTCGGGCCGTCCGGCAGGGCGCCGAGCCTGCGCTGGCATCCTGCCAGGCCTGCCGTGCGGATCACAGCTCGGTGTAGCCGCGCTCCTCGTGTTCGGTGATATCCAGGCCCTGGGCCTCGGCCTCGGGCGTGACGCGCAGCGGGGTGATCAGGTTCACCAGCTTGAGCAGCACGAAGGTGAGCACGGCGGTGTACAGGCCGGTGGCCAGCACGCCGATGGCCTGCACGCCCAGCTGCTGGCCGATGGAGTGGATGCCCTCGGCGAAGCCCTGGCCGCTGAACACGCCCAGCGAGGTGGAGGCGAATACGCCGGCCAGCAGGGTGCCGGTGATGCCGCCCACGCCGTGCACCGGGAACACGTCCAGCGAGTCGTCGATCTTGAGGCGCTGCTTGAGGAACAGGGTCATGGTGAAGCAGATGGCGCCGGCGACGAGGCCGATGACCAGCGCGCCGGCCGGGCCCACGAAGCCGGAGGCGGGGGTGATGGTGCCCAGCCCGGCCACCATGCCGGTGGCGGTGCCCAGCACGGTGGGTTTGCCGAAGCGCACCCACTCGATGAACATCCAGGTCATGGCACCGGTGGCGGCGGAGATGTGGGTGACCAGGATGGCCATGGTGGCGTTGCCGTCGGCGGCCAGGGCGCTGCCGCCGTTGAAGCCGAACCAGCCCACCCACAGCATGCCGGCGCCGGCCACCACCATGGTCAGGTTGTGGGGCATGGTGGGCTGCTTGCCGAAGTCGGCGCGCGGGCCGATGACCAGCGCCGACACCAGGGCGGCCACGCCGGCGGTGATGTGCACCACGGTGCCGCCGGCGAAGTCCAGCAGCCCCATCTGCAGCAGCCAGCCGTTCTCGCCCCACACCCAGTGCGTGATGGGCGCGTACACGACGAGCAGCCACAGGCAGGAGAACAGCAGCACGGCGGCGAAGCGGGTGCGCTCGGCAAAGCCGCCGATGATGAGCGCCGGGGTGATGATGGCGAAGGTCATCTGGAACATGGCGAACAGCGACTCGGGCAGGCCGCCGGACAGGGCCTCTTCGGTGACGCCGCTGAACAGCAGCTTCTGGAAGCCGCCCCAGTACGGGCTGGCGTTGCCGAAGGCGATGCCGTAGCCCGCCACCAGCCACAGCACGGAGGCCAGGCCAGCGATGGCGAAGCACTGGATGAGCACCGACAGCACGTTCTTGCTGCGCACCAGGCCGCCATAGAACAGGGCCAGGCCGGGCAGGGTCATGAACAGCACCAGGGCGGTGGCGGTGGCGATCCAGGCCGTATCGGCCTTGTCCAGGCCGTCCGCCAGGGCCAGGGCGGGGAAGCACAGCAGCAGCAGGGCAGGCGCGAGTCTGGGCATCGGGGTCGGCTCCTTGTGGGGGTGCGGGTCGGTCAGAGGGCGTCCGGACCGGTCTCGCCGGTGCGGATGCGGATGGTCTGCCCGATGTCGCTCACGAAGATCTTGCCGTCGCCGATCTTGCCGGTGCGGGCCGCGTTGACGATGGCCTCCACGGC